>NZ_KV818078.1:199449-218491 GCF_001814835.1 Streptococcus sp. HMSC072D07 | reverse complement strand
GGCTAACCTTGCTGAAGGTAATCTTACGTGGACTATCGTCATCTTTATCAGTGACTTTGATTGTTGAACCATCGGTTACGACTGTATTGTCCTCGCCTTTAGCATCCTTAGTACCAACATTCGTCACTTTAACTGTTCCATCATAGTTGACTTGGAAAGTGATATCCGTTACTTTGAGGTAACCAGTTGGGGCTGCTTCCTCATGGAAGGTGTAAGTACCTGGGGCCAAGCTCAATTCTTTAGACTTACCAGCTTCTGAAGTCCAGCTTTCTACAGCTGTACCTTCTGCCTTATCGCCCTTGAAGATCTTGATTTGTGCACCTGCGATTTCAACCCCACCAAGACTAATTTTACTGAACGTGATTTTACGAGCTACATCGTCATCTTTATCAGTAACTGTCAGAGTTGAATTCTGGGCTACAACACGATTGTCTTCGCCTTTAGAATCTTTTTCACCTACTTTTGTCACTTCAACAGTACCGTTATGTTTGACTTGGAAAGTGATATCCGTTACTTTGAGGTAACCAGTTGGGGCTGCTTCCTCATGGAAAGTGTAGATGCCTGGTTCAAGATTCAATTGCTTAGGTTGGTCAGTTGAAGTCCAGCTTTCTATGGCTGTGCCTTCTGCCTTGTCGCCCTTGTAGATCTTAATCTGTGCACCAGCGATTTCATTTCCTCCAAGGTTTACCTTACTGAAGGTAATTGGTTTTGGACTAGTATCCTCTTTATCGGTAATAGTCAGAACTGGACCAGCTGCAAGAACAGTGTCATCAGCTCCCTTATTCTTAATAGTGATAGAACCGTCAGCATTAACAGTAAAAGTAATATCTCCTACAAATTGATATCCCTCTGGAGCATCGAACTCTCTTAGAGTGTAGGTCCCTGGTGCCAGCTTAATCACTTTAGAAGTGTCAGCTACAGTAGTCCAGTCTGCAACAGGTGCCTCTTCAAGATTAACTGTATCTCCACTATAGATTTTCAGTTCCGCTCCTGGAATTTCTTTTCCATTTGGATCCACCTTTTTGAAAGTAATTTCTTTTTCAGTTGGAGTCTTCGGAGGTGTCTTCTTATTTTCAATTCGACGTTCTACAGATTTGTCTGAGCCAAACTCATCTGGAGAAATTTTAATATCTTCAGTTAATTTGTCATAGCCAAGAGGAGCAGTTACTTCACGAATTGTATAGTTGTCTCGCAACAATTTGCCTACACTAGCGTTACCATCAGAATCTGTTGTCAATCGTCCAACAACAGCTTGGTTACGATCACGAATTACTTCAAAAACTGCACCTTGCAAAGGTTGGCCTGCTTCGTCTACCTTATGAATTTTAATGGTGAAAACATATCCTTCCGCAACACCACCTGCAATCTGGTAGGTACGTGTGCTTGTTGATTGTTCATTCTCACTACCATTGTAGCTCATGTTGGCTACGTTCGTGATTTCCTCACCATCAACTAGATCATAATTCGCTTTAGCTCGATACTCGATCATATAACCAAAACCATTAGTATCTCCTAAAGGAAGGGTGAAACCATCACCATTCGCATTTACCACTAGTTGGTTTTTAAAGGTTTCGGTCATATCCTGAGCATTAGTCCATTTCCAGTCTCCGTTATTCCAACTCCAATCTACTTTGTAAATACGAAAAGTATCTGGTAGGAAGGTCATATTTGGAGAAGAGAAAGCATCTTTGATAGTGACATCACTGTAGTTCGCCATATTGCGGTTTACAGTAATGTTATAACGGATTACATTTTTCTCGTCATCCTTGTATTGGAAGGAACTCTTTTCAATTTTAGAGTCGTATTTCCCTGGAGGGCCGTTGTAACGGATTTTCCCTGCAAATAGAACTCTATGTCCTACAGTAATATTGACATCAATGTCTTTTTCTTCTGAAACAACATCATGGTCAACTCGAACATAGACAAAGAATTTCCCCCTAACGCCAGAATTATTCTCAACAAACTTTGTGTAAGTTAGAGTAATCGTTTTGCTAGCTGCATCTAAACGACCAGTAGCTACAAGATTGTTAGAAGCATCTCGTAATTCAATGTCTGAAGAGTTTGAAAATGTAATCTCTGATGGCAATTGAAGTGTTGTTGTATCACCTTCATGCACCGTATTATCTGGCAAAACAAAATCTGCAGTAAGACGGAATTCTTGCCAAATATCCAACCCTTGCGTTAAAGCTTCACCAGATCTGTTTTCAACACCAACACTAGTGATCACATCATTATACTCTGTCGCATGTACTTGCGTCAGAGGAGCAAATGATTGGAGAATAACTCCCAAACAAAGAATAAGGATCTGAATCCAAGATCTTATTTTCTTGTTCATTTAATCTTCCTTTCTTATATTATTCAGTTGTAAATGTACAATGTAATAGTAAACTAACTGATTGTCCCCAACTAATCACCATTCTCCTTTTTCAAGCGAAAATTATTAGCCACATTACATCCACATTTTATCATACTATGAAGAAAAAGGCTAGGACTATCAAGCAAAATTTTATAAAAAAAATCCAATTTTTTCTTATGGTTTGAAATCGACTTTTTCACAACCGTATATTAACCTCTTTGTGTCTTTTCTTCCCCTATCACCGAAACAGAATCCAGTATATTTTACCGCTATTTTTTAAAAAATAAGTTCATCTCGTTTTCGATACCAGATAATGTTTTTATCATTTTGGGTATCTGATTTCATAAACGCTAAAATTGCTCTAGAGAGAATACTTCTACCCATTAAAAAGACCAGGTTTCCCTGGTCTTTCTGAGATACATTTAGAAGAAATACTTATTCATTCTAGTCTTCTTTTTTACCTTTAGTGGCCACTAATCCTGCACTCAAACCAAGAAGAGCTAAACCTGCTGCTAGGGCTGCTTGACTTGCTGCACTTCCTGTATTTGGCAACTGCTCTTTTTGAACCTGACTAGCTGCACTTGAAGCAATTTCTTTTGTATCAGCTTCTTCTGAAACTTGTGGTTTTGTAGCTTCTTGCGGTACTGGCTTAGTTGTTTCACTAGCTGTACCGACTTCTACAATGAGATCCTGAGCCATAACTTTATCATAGCTATCCTTTTCAGTTCGCTTACCATTTTCAACTTCGATCAAGTGAACACGGACACCTTTTTGACCTTCTTGTAGAACACGAGTTTGACCCGCTGGAAGCTTATCATTCTTTTGTTCCTGAACTTTGAAATCAATGATTTCTTCTTCTGAGATAAGCTCTGGAAGATTAAGAACGAGGTTCTTCACTTCGTCTTCTGGAAGAGAAGTTCCTGGTTTTGTTCCAACTTCTACTATACGATCTTGAGCAGCGACTTTATCATAAGTTTCTTTAAGCTGACGTTTTCCATTTTCCACTTCAATCAAGTGAAGACGGATACCTTTTTGACCTTCTTGGAGGATACGAGTTTCTCCTAGGTACAACTTATCAGACTTACGTTCCTGAACCTTGAAGTCAATTGTTTCTTCTTCGATTACAAGTTCTGGTCTGTCAAGGACAAGATTCTTCACTTCATCTTCTGGAAGGGCGGTTCCTGGTTTTGTTCCAACCAAGACGATGCGGCCTGTCGGAACCTCTACCACTTCCCGAAGTTTTTCTTCCTTACTTCCATCAGGATTAATCGCTGTAAAGATACGTTCTTTACCAACTTTTCCTTCCTGTTCTACACGAGTTTCACCTAGATACAGTGTTGGATCCTTTTTCTCAACTGTCTTGTAGGCCAAATCGTTTTCAACAAATTCGAGTTTTGGAAGTTCCTCTTGTACAGCAGCAACAGTCTTCTCAGAAACTGGTTTTTCCTTGGTCAAGTGGATACGGTATTCCTTGACTTGTTTTCCACTTTCTGAAACAAGGCGAACAAGTACTGGAAGGCTATCGTCTCCGCTATCTACAACTGTTGAAGCCACTTGATTGCTTTCTTCAACTGAAACTTTTGGACGTTGACCTTTATAGGTGATTTGGTAGTCTTGACGATCTTCAGCGAAGTCAGGAAGTTCTTTTCCATCTACAAGAATCTTCGATTGAGTACTATCTTTTGCTTTTTCACTTGGAGCCAAGAAAGTCATTTCAACAAGAGCAATTCCTTTCTTGTCTGCTTTTCGTTCCATGCGCCATCTCAAAGCTTTAGCGTTTACTGCTTTAAATGTTAGGTTGATGTCATCACCAGCCTGGATTTCTTTGTCAGCTTTATAAGGAACCGTCTCCCAGTTCTCTGGTTTGTTGAATGGGTGAGTTGCGTCATAAGCTTGATAGTTAGAATAATAGGTCGGCACTTCAAACTCTGGACCAATATAACGTTCCAATACGAGTTTAGATGGTGCGTCCGTACCACTGTCAGCAAAGAAGCGGAGTTTGGCTTGATCAACAGTACGCTCTACAATCTTACCATTTTCACGGAAAATAACACCTACTGAAACTTCTGGATTAGCTGAAGGTGTTGCTGACCAGTTTGTCCAACGACGACTCTCATCCTGATTACCATCATTGATGTAATCAATTCTATCTTTTGAATTCTTGTCAATATCATTAGTAGCAGAGGCAAATGCACGGTTTCCATTTTCATTGTAGTTAGGGTTATCTGAGAGAGACTCGCCTAGTTTGTCTGTCACTCGTACAGTGAACTCAGCAACAAGATCACTACCAAGGACATGGCCTCGAACGGTAAATTGACCTGCTTTTGTCAGATTTTCTGCTGGAACTTCTTCCCATTCAACTGCCAAGTCTTTGGTTTCGTAGCCGTCTTTACCTGTGAAGTAAACAGGAACTTTAGTTGGCAATTCAAGCGGTTGCCCTACTTGTAGCAAGCGAGCTTGTTTGACCGCGGCAACTGGTTTACGAGAGAGCAAGTCTTTATTGCTTGTAAAGTGTAGACGGTATTCTCCTAGGATATCACCATTTTCAGCCTTCGCGATAACACGAACTGGCTCACCTTCACGAACACTTGGAACGACGGTGGCGAGACCATTGTTGCTAACACTTGCTGTTACTGCAGGAACTTTTCCATCTACAGACTCAAGGTAGTAGTCTGTCAAATCTGGGTTAAAGTTTGCTAAGTCTTTACCGTCAACTTGGATTCTTGTTTGTCCTTGTTTAGCTGCCGCAACTTGTTTCGCAAAAATTTGTACTTCTGTGATAGACGTTCCTTTCTTGCTATCAAGTCGAACCATACGAATGCGAACCGCATAGGTCTCAACTTTATCAAAGCTGAAATGATTCATTTCTCCAGCTTTTAATTGAGCTGGTGCTTTGAGATTGCTTACCTCTTTCCAGTTTGCAGGATCATTAAAGGCATGGTTTTCCTCACCTACAAAGCTAGGGTTTTTAGGGGCTGTTGGAACGGTCTTCCCGACATAATATTCAATCACATAAGACTTCGGTACGCCAACTCCGTGGTCTTCGTGGAATCCGACACTTAGATTATCAACTGAACGTTTGCTCAAAATACCTGAATCTCCGAATAGGACACCAACTGAAGCTTCTGGATTACTACGGTTCCAGTTTGTCCAACGGTTAGCTGGGCGGTCATTAAAGGAAATCAATTTATCGTTGACGTTTGAAACAGGATCAGTTGGATTTGAGTCTGAAGCAAAGGCAAGTGGCAATTCTGAACCGGTCCATTGGTCAGAAATGTTTGCTCCCTTCTCAGTTTGAGCAGATACGCGAACATGAAGTTTAGTTGTTAATTGCGTACCTTCTAGGCGACCATTAACTGTAAAGACACCTTCCTTGGCGTATTGCTCTGGACGAATCGTATCCCAAGTAACCTTAGCTGATGAAACGTGACCATTTGAATCATAGGTACGAACGCTTTCTGGTAATTGTGGTGCTTCTGAGATTGGGGTTGTCACACTGACTTCTTCAACTGAAACGATGCCTTCTACAGATACTTTAGCACGCGCTTCAAGATCCAGACCTTCAACTTTACCTAGAACTTCAAAGGTTTGATAGTGGTCGAGTTTTTCTTTTGGAATGGCTTGCCAAGTGACTTTGTGCGCTTTAGGGAAACCTTTGTCATACTCAACCGTTACTGTTGCTGGAAGAGTAGGTTCTTGATGCAAGTCTGTTACTACGTTTACTGGACGGATAGATTGGGCTACTTTTTTCTCAGTATTGGCCTGGATCGTAAGATCGATTTGACCTGTAGCCCCCTCATATTCTGCTTTGAGAGTGACTGTTCCTGGCTTATGCAACTCAAGCATTCCTTTACGAACTGCGACTTCCCCTTCACCACTTGTAGAGAAGGTCACCTTATCTGCTGGTAGAACTGCTTGTGTTCCGTCTTGATAGTGTGCAAGGACAGACAATTTCACTGTTTGGTCTTCTTTAAGACCGTCAGCTTGCTCTACTTGTAAGCTCAAGTGGTCAATTTTTGGTGCTTCTTCAAGGAATTGAATTGCATATGTTTGAAGAGGTCCACCATCTTTTGGTTGAACATAGATGCTTGCACGCATGCCGTTTGCTGCACTTGCTTGGACTACAGTAACATCCGCATTTTCAGCACTTGCTACAACTTCTGGCAAGGATGCACCGTAAGCAAGAGTTCGATATTGCATTGGATTTTGAGTAGTAAGACCAGTGACAGATTCGCCACCAACAGTTACATTTGGTACTGCAGGAGCCGCAGGATTACCTTCTTCTACCACAAGGGTAGCGTGAATAGTCTCACCACCCAGTTGACCAGTCATTTGAATACGTGATCCTGCAACTGACAGTTTAGCTTTATCTGCTTCCGAAATCTCCCACTTATCAACTTCGTATTCTTGTACGCTTCCATCCGTAACAGCAATAGAAACGTATTTGTCAACAGCGCTCAAGTCTGTTCCTGGAGCAACACGCTTAACAGTTGGAAGCTCATTTGCGATTGCTAGAATTTCGACACGGGCCTCAACTTCGCGTCCGTCTGCCATACCTTTAACAGTCACAACTCCTGCTTGGCTCACATCAACTGAAGACCAAGTTACTGGACGTTTTTCACGACTGCCATCACTGTAGATAAAACCGACTGTCTTCGGCATTTTTGGCTCTTTCTCAATAACAGTACGTACTTTTGGTACTTCTGTTCCGAGAACGGTCTTTTCTTGGTCTTCTTTTTTACCAGTAAAGACCGTTACTTGACCAGATTTCAAGAGATCTGAATGGGCTGTTAGAGTGAATTTACCTGCTTGCTCAGTTGATTTAACAATGGCAACCCCTTTACCGTTAAAGGCTCTGCGGATCCAAGAACCATCAGGTTGTGCCTTGTAGCGTTCACGGCTGGCTTGTTCCCCATTATCAACACCGACCAGTTGACCTTGTCCATGCAATTGGAAACGAACCAAATTATTGGCAGTTGGTACCACATTTCCTTGGCTGTCTACGATTTCATAGTAGATGTAAGTCAAGTCTTTTCCATCTGCAGCGATTGCGTGTTCTTCCTTGATGAGACGAACACCTGCAGGTTGACCTGCAGTGGTAATCTTGTCACGTGCAATTTCTTTACCAGCTTCATCACGAGCTACTGCTTCTAAGGTACCTGGTTGGTAAGCAACCTTCCACTCAAGATAGAGTTCCTTAGCATTGGCACCTTCTTGGTAGGTACGACCATCACTAGTTTGTTTTTTGTTGAACTTTTTAACACCGAGAGATTGACCGTTCAAGAACAATTCAACACTTGCAGCGTTTGAGTAGGCACGAACTGGGATCTTACCTTCTGAGTCAGCAACTTTGTCTGCTAATTCTCTATTTTCCCAGTTCCAGTGAGGAAGAAGGTGTACCATCGGTTTCTTCTTGGCAGAAACCCATTGGCTTTGGTAGAGATAAAAGTCATTTTTTGGAATACCAGCTGTATCTACGATACCAAAGTAAGAGCTCTTAACAGGAGTTTGGTTTTGGTTGTGCCATGGTGTAGGCTCACCGATATAGTCCGTACCTGTCCAGATAAACTGTCCAGCATAGCCAGCGTTGTCACGGTCAAAGGTCCATGAATCTGTTGCCGTTTTACCCCAGTTAACCCGGTCATTACCATAGTCAGACTGTTCGTAATGACGTTCAGGTCCGTTACTATGTTTTAATTCACTTTCAGGACGATAATAGCTACCGCGTGTACGGGTTGCAGAAGATGTTTCTGAACCATAAATCAACCAGTTTGGATGTTTCGCACGAAGTTTCTTGTAGTTGTCTTCTGAATAGTTGAAACCAACTGCATCCAGTTCATTAGCAATTTTCTCATGATCACCGCTACCATCACCAAAGCGGAACTTATCTGCTCCCATAGTAACATAACGTGTAGTATCAACATCTTTAATCACTTTTACTAAGCGTTTAACCGTTGCAAGAGAGTGAGCCTTTCCATCGGCTTCACCGATTTCGTTTCCGATAGACCACATGAAGACAGCTGGGTTATTTTTATCTCTTTCGACCATGGTACGAAGATCGTAGTCAGACCATTTTTCACCTTTTCTAGCTTCTGGGTGAGTAGCGTCTTTTTCAAAGAAACGTCCGTAGTCATAAGGTTTCTTACCACCATACCACGTATCAAAGGCCTCTTCCTGAACCAGCAAACCAAGTTCTGCTGCGATTTGCAAGGTCTGTGGACTTGCAGGGTTATGAGTTGTACGGATGGCGTTAACGCCCATCTCCTTCATTTGTTTGAGACGACGGTATTCTGCCTTATAGTTTTCTTCTGCTCCAAGCGCTCCGTGGTCATGGTGCAAGGAAACACCATGGAATTTAATGCGTTCACCATTCAAAGAGAAACCTTCATTTGGAGTCCAATGATAGTAACGGTAACCAAACAAATCTTTCTTAGCATCAACCAATTGACCGTCACGGTAAACACGCGTAACCAGTTCATACAAGGCAGGTTTGTCATTTAAAACGGTCCAGAGTTTTGGTTGTTCAACTTCTAAAATCGCATCAAGACTTGTTGACTCATGTGCTTTCAAGGTACGGCTCGCTGTACGAACCAAACCTGTTACAGCCTGACCACCACGTTCAACGATTTGATACTCTGCCAGCAGTTCATGGTCTTTATCATCTGTATTGACGATTTTGCTTGCTACATGAGTTTCAACCTTGCCATGTTGCTGTTGTTCTAGCTTTGGTGTTAAGATGGTTGTCCCATTTTTCTCAACATGAACCTTATCTGTCACTTGCAAGGTCACATCACGGTAGATACCACTACCTGAGTACCAACGGCTACTTGGCTGTTTGTTAACCGCATGGACAGCAATCACATTCTCACGACCATCTTTGTGAAGGTATTTGGTGATATCGTATGAGAACTGGTTATAACCATTTGGATAATGCCCCACTAACTGGCCATTGACATAGACTTGAGAGTCCATATAGACACCATCAAAAGTGACACGAACATTTTTCTTGAGATCTTTTTCATCAAGTTTAAAGGTCTTGCGATACCAAGCTTCACCACCATTGAGCTGTCCACCCTCGTTTTGGGCAGGTGACTGATGGTCAAAATCGTTAAAGATACTCCAGTCGTGTGGGAGATCCAATTTTTGCCATGTTGATACGTCGGCATCTGATTTCACAGCTTCTTTAGGGTTCGCATTGAGTTTAAAGTGCCAATTTTGATTAAAATTCACTTTTCTATCTTCAATCATTTGATTCACTTCTTCATTTGTCGCAGCTTTCAACTCTTCCTTGACAGGCTTTTCTTGACTTGAAGCTTGAGATTCTACCTTTGGAGCTGTTTCTTCAGGTTTTAGAGATGCTTTCTCCTCTTTTGGAGCTACAGGTTCCTCTTCTTTCACCTCTGGTTTGCTTGCTTCAATTGGAGCAGCTTGACTTTGGTCGACACTTGCAGCATCCTTGTGCTCTGTTACAGCTTGATTTTCTTTTTCCTCCACTGCCGGACTTTCCTCTTTTGCTTGTTCAACAGTGTGAGTAATTGGAGTTTCATCCGCGAAAACTGGTGATTCTCCAATGACACTTCCTCCAAATAGAACCGCACAGGTTCCAATCATGACAGAGCAAGCGCCTACGGCAAACTTACGAATGCTGTAGACTCTTTTACGATTCCAATGGCCTTTTTCCATAAAATCCTCCTTTGGTAACCGCTTCCATTTATTTGTAAGCGTATTACTTTTTCATAGCCTTTTACCCTTATTTTATAAAATAATATAGGAAATTTCAATACCCTAAACACAAAAAATCATATTTTTGATTGTTTTTTCTAAAATTTGTAGAAGACTCAAAAAAAGTGAATGTAGATTTAGAACAAAAACAAACAAATTTTTGACACTCAGTTAAATAGTATAAAAAAAGTTCCTTTTGTAAGGAACTCCTTTTACTTATAATTAAAGATTCCCCCTGCCAACTTATCGGCTAATTTGGGAAAGAGGGTATAAAACTTATAGGCTAGGTTCAACAAAACTGGTAGATTGAGTTCCCGTTTGTTTTTTCCTATGATTTTGACAATCTTTCTAGCCACTGCATCTGGTTCTAAGAGAAATCGATCAACCGACTTGAGGTAGGTCCCATCTGGGTCAGCCTGGTCAAAAAATCCTGTGCGGATTGGACCTGGATTAACCGTCGTTAGATAGACACCGTAGGGAATCAGTTCGAGGCGCAGCGCATTTGAAAATCCAATAGCCGCAAATTTGGTTGCTGAGTAAAGGCTGGACTTAGCTGTTGCAATCAATCCTGCCATGCTGACGATATTGATGATATGGCCTTTTCGGCTTTCTTTCATACGAGCTGCAAGACGACGAGACAGATTCATCAGGGCAAAGGTATTGACCTCAAACATCTGGTGAATGTCTTGATCAGAAATCTGGTCGAAATCTTCAAAAATTCCATATCCAGCGTTGTTAATCAAAACATCAATCTTGCCATAACGGAGATAGAGGTCAGCTACCAGAGCTTCTAGGGCTGAGTCATCAGTAATATCGATTTCAATCCATTCCACATTAGGATGCTTTGCATATAGTTGGGCTAGTTTTTCCTTGTTTCTACCTAGCAAGATGAGTTGGTCATTTGGCAAGAGTTTGACCATTTCTTGGGCTAAACCACCGCTAGCTCCAGTGATGATGATAGTGCGCATCTCTATTCCTTTCAAAGTGTTGGTTAATTTAATGAAATCTTTTTCCAGCTAAATAATGAGCATAAGCTTGATCAATGACAGGAGCAAACAGATGATAATCTTCCCAGTCACCTAAAAATTCTAAAGGCAAGTCATATAAGTCATTGACTACAAATTCGGAGTAATCATCCATATACCGATGTTCATAATAGTCATTTACAAAAGCCAGAAAATCCTTTGTAATATCCATTGTTCCCAGTTTACCATCGCACCAGTCTAAAAGATAATCAACACCCAAAGTTTGCTCATTTTTTACACTTTGGAATACCGTTTCTTCATCAGGAGACATCATTTCTTTGGCATCATGCTGGATGAGCCAAGTAACGAAAAAACCGATATGATTCGCAGCCCAACGATAAATCTCCCGATAATTTTTTTGAGTTAGCTCTTCTTTTTGTAATTGATAGCTTTGCAAGTAGTTGGTTAATGCATTCTCAAAATACCAATCTGCTTTATCCAATACACGATTTTCAACAGTCATCTTATTTCCCTCTCAACGAACTATAACATTATAACTCAACTTCTTCCAAGTCTTTAACCACATGGACATTTTCAAAAACAGTTGCTGCATCTTTCTTGAGCTGGCTGATATCTTTTGAGAGGAAACGAGCACTGATATGATTGAGCAAGAGGCGTTTAGCACCGGCTTCTGCTGCTACTTGTGCTGCCTGCATATTGGTTGAGTGACCGTGGTTGCGGGCAATTTTTTCATCTCCTTTGCCATAAGTCGACTCGTGAACCAAGACATCGGCATTGACAGCTAGACGCACACTGGCATTGGTTTTTCGGGTATCACCCAGAATGGTGATAATCTTACCTGGACGTGGCGCTGAGATATAGTCAGCAGCTTTGATTTCAGTTCCGTCTTCTAGAACAACGTCCTGACCGTTTTTGATTTTTCCAAAGAGCGGTCCAAATGGCACACCCGCAGCTTTGAGTCTTTCAGCATCCAAGGTACCTTCTAAGTCCTTTTGCATGACACGATAGCCAACACAGAAAATAGTGTGGTCCAGCTCCTCTGCATACACAGTGAATTTATCGGTCTCAAGGATTTTTCCTAGAGAATCTTGGTCAATCTCATGAAAATGCATGCGGTAAGGCAGACGAGAACCTGACACACGTAGACTGGTTAAGACAAATGACTTGATCCCTTGTGGTCCATAAATGTCCAAATCTGTCTGCTCCTCATTGGCCTGAAAGGCACGGCTAGAAAGAAATCCTGGCAAGCCAAAAATGTGATCTCCATGCAGGTGAGTAATAAAGATTTTGCTGACCTTACGTGGTCGGATTGTGGTTTCCAGAATGCGATTTTGCGTTCCTTCTCCACAGTCAAAGAGCCAGACTTCGTTAATCTCGTCCAAGAGTTTCAGGGCGAGACTGGAAACGTTGCGGGCTTTAGAGGGCTGACCAGCCCCAGTTCCTAAAAATTGAATATCCATTCGATACTTTCTAATTAATCAATATATAACATGGCTGTGCGATTTTCCGATCGGAAATAGCGCTTGCCAGAAAAAGCAACAGCTTCTTGCAGTAAATCCTCTTGGCTGTAGCCTTTGAGACGCTTGCGACCATCTGCTAAACTTTCCAAATCAGTCAAAGCTGTGAGACTTTTTACGCTAACAACTTCTTCGTCTCCGGCATCCTTCATGTAAATCTTTCCAGACTCTTCAAAGACGAGTTGATGAGGGAAAATTTGCGCAATTTCAAAGAGCAAGTCAGCTGTGATTACTTCCTCAGCTTCTGAGAAAATCCGCCCCAGTCCCTCACTCTCATAGCAAAATCCAAAAGATTTACCCGACAGGTTCAGACGAATAAAAGGCTTATTTTCAAAGGTGAAACTTGGTTCAACATTGTAGAGATTCAGTTCCTGACTGAGTTCTGCAAAGTAATCTGTCGCAGCTTCAGGACTCTTTTTCTGGTAGAGTTCAGCAAAGTAGGCATTAACGACACTCGGAGGAGGTGTGATGAGAGCCAACTGCTCTTGCTCTGTTTTGCTAGCTAGAAGCTGATCTAGATAGACCTTATCCAGACTTGTATAACCTCCATACTTTAGAGCCAACGTTTTAATATCAGTCATAAAATTCCTCTAACCTCCATTTATTTTTCTCAGAAATGTAGCCTGTAATCACTTCCCCATCATCTTGATAGTCACGATCCTCCAGAATCGCTACATTTTCTAAATCATGAATCTTGTAAGACTTTGAAAAAGGCACGCGCAGGGTAAAGGGTTCGAAAATATCCTTGATTTTCTCCAAAAACAATGCTTGCAGCTGCTCACGACTATCCTCAGACTTGGCAGAAATGAGGGCATACGGCGTTTGGGTAGGCATGAAATCCTCCACCAAATCCGCTTTATTATAAAGGGTCAGGCGAGGAATATCCTCCATGTCCAAGTCTTTGATGATAGACAGAACCGTTTTTTCATGTTCCTCGTGATAAGGATTGCTGGCATCGATGACATGAACCAGAAGATCCACATGCTTGCTTTCTTCCAAAGTCGACTTGAAACTGGACACCAATTCAGTTGGCAAATCCTGGATAAAACCAACCGTATCAGTCAAGGTAACCTGAAGATTGCCCCCAAGATGGATACTCTTTGTCGTCGCATCCAGGGTCGCAAAGAGCTCGTCTGCTTCATACTGGGTCTTACTGGTCAAGGTGTTCATGATGGTTGATTTCCCAGCATTAGTATAACCAATCAAACCAATCTTAAAGGTGCTTGACTCCAGACGTTTTTCTCTGACTGTCGCCCGATTTTTCTCAACCACCTTGAGCTGGCGCTCGATATCTGTGATTTGATTACGAACACTACGACGGTTCAGTTCCAGCTGGCTTTCACCTGGACCACGGGAACCAATTCCCCCTGCCTGGCGGCTGAGCATAATCCCCTGACCAACCAAGCGAGGTAAGAGATACTTGAGCTGGGCTAGGTGGACTTGGAGTTTTCCTTCATGGCTTCGAGCCCGCATGGCAAAGATATCTAGAATCAACTGCATACGGTCAATCACCTTGACACCCAGAACTTCCTCTAGATTGACATTTTGCCGTGGAGTCAAACGATTATTGACAATGACAGTAGTAATTTCTTCTGCATCCACCATGAGCGCAATCTCTTCCAACTTACCAGAGCCAACAAAAGTCTTGGAATCATATTTTTCCCGTTTTTGTCTGTAACTACCTACTACGACTGCTCCAGCAGTCTTAGCCAGACTGGCCAACTCTTCCATGGAGAGGTCAAAATTGTCCATGCCCTGTAATTCCACACCAATGAGTAGGACGCGTTCCTCTTTTTTCTCCGTTTCAATCATCTAAAAACTCCTCTATCTGGCTTAAAATGCGGTCCTGCACGTCAGGCTCTCCTATCTGATAAAAGGTAACCTGCATACGATTACGGAACCAGGTCAGCTGACGCTTAGCAAAACGACGAGTCGCCTGCTTGAGACTCTCGTTCGCTTCCTCAAGAGTTTTCTCCCCACGGAAATAAGGAAAGAGTTCCTTGTAGCCAATTCCTTTAGCAGCCTGCGCATCAGGGTAATGGTCAAAAAGCCACTTAGCCTCATCCAAAAGCCCAGCCTCAAACATGAGGTCCACGCGATGGTTGATACGCTCATAGAGTTGACTCCGCTCATCATCCAAACAGATAATCAACGGTTGATACAAGGTCTCTTGATTTTCCAAATCTTGAGCAAAATGGGCGATTTCCAAGGCTCGCATGGCACGACGACGGTTAAACTGAGGAATTTCAAGACTTGCTTGCTCCACAAGATTGGCTAATTCTTCATCGGAATAAGACTCTAAACTAGCTCGATAGGCTAAAATCTCCTCATGAGGTGTCTCCCCACCTAGATGGTAGCCTTCCAGCAAACTCTGGATATAAAGCCCAGTACCTCCCGCTATAATAGCAAGCTTGCCACGGCTTTGAATATCCTCAATAGCCTTCTTAGCTTCCTTAACAAAATCAAAAGCCGAGTAAGACTCGGTCACCTCTCTGACATCAATCAAATGATGAGGAACAGCTGCTTGCTCCTCTGGGCTAGCCTTGGCCGTCCCAATATCCAACCCTCTGTATACTTGCTGACTGTCACCACTGACCACCTCTCCACCAAAGCGCTTGGCCACTTCAATAGCAAGGGCTGTCTTCCCAACAGCGGTCGGTCCAACAATCACAATTATTTTTGTTTTCATCTTTTTTCCTTGAAAAATTTCCATTTTTTCGTTACTATTATTATATCACAAAAAGGTCAGTCAGAAAAATGCTACCACTTTAGGAGCCTGGCTGATCGGGAAGATAAAGGAGGAAGACTCATGGCTAAAGGATTCGCTAAAGGTCTTGTAACAGGTGTCGCAGGAACTGTCGCTGCCGTTGCAGGTGCAGTATACGCAATTAAAAAGAAAGTGATTGAGCCAGAAGAGCAAAAAGCAGCTTTCATCGAAGAAAACCGTAAAAAAGCGGCTCGCCGTCGCGTATCACATTAAGCAACAAAAGAAGTTGAGAAATCTCAACTTCTTTTTATTTTCTTTTATACTCAATGAAAACCAAAGAACAAACTAGGAAGCTAGCCGCAGGTTACTCAAAGCACTGCTTTGAGGTTGTAGATAAGACTGACGAAGTCAGCTCAAAACACTGTTTTGAGGTTGTGGATAGAACTGACGAAGTCAGTCACCATACCTACGGTAAGGCGAAGCTGATGTGGTTTGAAGAGATTTTCTAAGAGTATTAAATAGCTAGGTCAAACTTCAGTTGCGGCTTAACCGGATTATAGTCAACCAACTCAAAGTCCTCCGCTTTGATATCAAAGAAATTGGTCCCATCAGGAACATTTAAAACCAAACGAGGTTGGCAGTTTGACGGCTCACGACGAAGCAATTCCTCTGCTTGTTCAAACTGATTATCATAGATATGAAGGTTGTTGATGAAGTAGAAGAACTTCCCAACCTTCCATCCAAAATGCTTGGCAATCATCATCTGAAGAGCCACATACTGCATAGCGTTAATGTGGTGAGCCACCAGCATATCATTCGAGCGCTGGGTCAAAGTCGCATCTAGATAGATGTCCCCATCTACTCGACGGACATCAAACATGGTCTGAAAGGCGCATGGAAGGAGGCCGTCTGTCTCCTCAAAAGCTTGGTAATCCCAGAGCGAGATGATATTTCGACGGTTCCAAGGGTTGGCTTCCAACTGCTTGAGAATCTTGTTGATGATATCGTGCTTTTTAACCACAGCCCCATAGCGCTCACCGATGGTTCCCGTGTCTCCCACTTCCCAGTCATTCCAGTAGTGAACATTGTACTTGCTATTTAGCACTTCTAGGCTATTAGACTGATCTTGGTAGATCCATAGTACTTCCTTGATGGCGGATTTGATAGCAATCGGGCGCAAGGTTGTGATGGGGAATTCCCCCTTGGCTAAGTCGTACTCAGCAAAGGCACCCGTTATGTACTTGGAGTTGGCAACAGTCCCATCCTTGTACTTGGGACGTGCTTGTTCAGAAAAGACGCCGTCTTTGAGGATTCGTTCAATATTCTCTTTAAAAATCATATCTGCTTTTGTCATTTACTCTCACCTCATTTATAGTCTTAACTAGTATAGCATAAAAAAAGAAAGGAGGAAAATCACTAGCTTTAAAGTAGTGTTTTTCCCCTTTCTTTATCTTATTGCAATACAAGCGACGCTGCTCCGATCACTCCAGCGTCATTTCCTAGAGTTGCAAGAGCTAATTTAGTTGTTGTGCGTACTTGTGGGAAGGTATTTTCGTCGTACACTTTTTGAACACCTTGGAGAAGGAATTCTCCTGCAGCTGACACACCTCCACCGATAACGATTGTTGATGGGTTGAGGATGGAGCCGATATTGGCACAAGCGATTCCCAAGTAACGCGAGAAGTTACGGTAAACGATCAAGGCAAGGTCGTCCCCTTCTTTTGCAAGGTCAAAGACAGTTTTTGCTGTTACTTCTTCACCGTCGTCGATCAAGCGTTTCAAGGCCGCATCGCCTTCGTATTCATCTGCATAACGACGAGTCAAGTTGACAATCCCTGTTGCTGAAGCAACTGTCTCAAGACAGCCTTTTTTACCACAGGTACATGCGATTGGTTGGTCAAAGTCAACAGTGATGTGGCCAAGCTCACCTGCTGCACCAGCAACACCGTGAAGCAATTTGCCTTCTGCCACGATACCACCACCAACACCAGTACCAAGTGTCATAAAGACAACGTCCGGTTGGTTGTCACCAGCCCCCATCCAGCGCTCACCAAGTGCAGCTACGTTGGCATCATTATCGATGAAGAATGGAATGCCCAAGGCTTTTTCAATCTTTTCTTTAATCGGTTGAAGGGTTTTCCAGTTAAGGTTGTAGGCACCGATAACAGTCCCTTTTTCACGGTCAACCACACCAGGTGATCCCATTCCAATGCCTCGGAAATCCGTAGCAGACAATCCAAGCAAGTCCAAACGATGCTGAATAGACTCAATCATATCGTCTACAATATGGCTTCCTTCGTCCAAAATATTGGTCTTGATAGACCATTTTTCTTGGATTTCTCCTTCTTGTGTTAAAATTGCGAACTTAACAGATGTCCCACCAAGGTCAATCCCAATAATCTTTTGACTCATCGTCTTCTCCTTTTTAATTGAAAATGCTTACAGATATAGTATAACAAAATCGTCTCTTTTGTGCAAAGGTTTGCATGAAAAAGTTACATCTAATAATTAATAACTATTTATCCCCTAAATGTTGAATGGCATAGTTGGCTTCTTCTTTTGTAAATTGTCCAAGCCAAGGATTAGTTAGCCTCTCATAAATTTTTGTCTTTGATAAATTGGTATTCTTTCGGAGTCCTCTTGCTTTAGCTAAGGCATTAGCCTTATAGTCTGCTTGCAAATGATTGATAGCATATTGTGCAGTGTCACTATTAAAACCTTCATAAATTAACATCTCATAAATTCCTTTTTTTGACAAATGAATCTTATTATAATCTTGTGCTGTCTTTAAAGCTGCTGAGTATGGATTCCCGTCTTCTGGTTTTGGTTGCCACACACCATCATATCCTACATGGTAACGGCCACCATCTACCCATTTGCCCCTTACCATTTTGCCTTCAGAATCAACATAGTAACGGCCACCATCTACCCACTGACTTTTAGCCATCCTACCATCTGATTTGAGATAATAATTTCCGACCCATTTGCTTCGAGCATAGCTGCCTTCTGCTGTTAGATAATAATAGGAACCATAGTTTTTGTCATAAATCCATTCACTTTTTACTATCTTTCCGTCAGAATCAACATAATACCGGCCACCATCTACCCATTCATTTTTGGCCATCTTACCATCTGATTTTAGATAGTAATTACCTACCCATTTGTTACGTGCGTAGCTGCCTTCTGCTGTTAGATAATAGTATGACCCGTAGTTTTTGTCATAAATCCATTCATTCTTAGCCATCTTTCCATCTGATTTGAGGTAGTAATTTCCTACCCAAGTGTTACGAGCAGAACTTCCTTCTGATGTTAGATAAAAATATGAACTCGATTTCGTATCATAAATCCATTCATTTTTAGCTCTCTTCCCATCTGATTTTAGATAGTAATTACCTACCCATGTATTACGAGCGTAGCTGCCTTCTCCTGTTAAATAATAATGAGCAGAGTATTTCTTATCATAAATCCATTCATTCTTGGCCATCTTTCCATCTGATTTGAGATAGTAATTGCCTTCCCAAGTATTTTGGACATAGTTTCCCGAAGCATTTAGATAGAAATAAGAATTAGCTTTTTTATCAAAAATCCACTTATTAGTAACTTTAGTACCATTTTCATAGTACGATGAGCCTACCCAACCAGACTGAGCTGTAGATTTGGACTTATCCTCTTTAGGACTTGTATTTTTAGGTTTCTCAGCAGGTTTTTGTGCTGGTGTTTTCGGTTTCTCAGCAGGTTTTTGCGCTGGTGTTTT
>NZ_KV818078.1:91335-199349 GCF_001814835.1 Streptococcus sp. HMSC072D07 | reverse complement strand
TTTCTCAGCAGGTTTTTGCGCTGGTGTTTTTGATTTCTCAGCTTGATTTGACGCCGAAGTTGTATTCTCTTTTACAACCTTACCATTTTTAGATGCATCCTTTTCTTGAGCAGAAACATGCTGAGCCGAAAAAGGAAAGTCTCCAGTTGTATCTGATAATGCAATAAGTCCCAGTGTTGCAGTTGCTAAGCTGGTTACTAAAATTTTTTTGATTTTTTCATAAAAATCTCCATTATTTTTATTGATTTATACTTATAGTATACCATATATTTAATTTTGCTTTCAAATCAAATATTAAATATTAACAAATAAATCTAAAACTTAATTGAAAAATCCATAGTTATATCACTTCCAACTCATACAAACCTCTGACTGCGTTACAGCCATAGATAGCCTCCGCCTGAGCTAGGTCTTTTAAAGTCAAGACTTTTTCATCTACCAGTCCTCTTTCCAGCAAATGCTGGCGGTAGATTCCTGGTAAAATTCCTAGACTGGTAGGCGGTGTGTAGAGTTTACCATTAATTTTTAAGACCAGATTTCCAATAGAGGTCTCAAGTAGTTCTCCTGTTGCATTATGGTAAATGATTTCCTGTTCCCCTAGACTTAAGTGTGGTCTATTAGTTGTTTTAAAGTAGGTAAACGCTTGATTCAAATCTGCTTCTTGCAGACAAAGTTGAGCCTGACAGAAACTTGGACTAAGGGGTGTTAAGATTTGGCTACTGAGTTCTATCTCTCCAGATTTGCTGAGGATGATTCGCAAGCGGTAGTCTTGATTAGCATCACAAACTTGGCACTCTTTCTCTATCTTTTGTCTCAGTTCTTCCGGATTAAAAGGATAGGCAAAATATCGACTAGCCTTTGTCAGTCTTTCCAGATGTTGTTCTTCAAATAACAAGTTTTTCTGGCTGATTTTCCCAGTTGTAATCAATTGGAAACGTGCTTGTTTACGATAGAGTACAGCCGCCTTTTGATGAACCTCTCGGTATTCAGATTCCCAGGTGCTATCCCAAGTAATCCCGCCTCCAACTCCATAGATGGCTTTCCCTTGATGCAGTTGAATGGTCCGAATGGCGACATTGAAAATCCGTCGTCCATTTGGAAGCAAGAGACCAATCGTTCCGCAGTAAACTCCTCTGGGTTGGGGCTCCAAGTTCTTGATGATTTCCATGGTCGCAATTTTTGGAGCTCCCGTTATGGAACCACATGGAAAGAGCGAACGGAAGATTTCAACTAGGTCAACATCCGATCGTAACTGACTCTTGATGGTCGAAGTCATTTGCCAAACGGTTGAATACTGCTCCACTTGACAGAGACGCTCCACATGTTCACTACCCACTTCGGAAATACGGTTCATATCATTGCGCAAGAGGTCCACAATCATCATATTTTCAGAACGATTTTTGGGATCCTGCTCCAACCAACTAGCCTGGTCCAGATCATCTTGGTCAGCCACTCCCCGCTGAGTCGTTCCCTTCATTGGTCGCGTTGTCAACTCACGGTCATTTTGCTCAAAAAAGAGCTCTGGGCTCATGGAAATCACTGCCATCTCATCATGTTCAACATAGGCATTGTAGCCCGCCTCCTGCTCTACCACCATACGATTGTAAATGGCAAAAGGATTGACACTCAAGTCTTGCTTGAGTTGGACAGTGTAATTTACCTGGTAGGTGTCCCCCTGACGCAAATGATGGTGAATCTGGGAAATAGCTTTTTTATAGTCCTCTGCAGATGTTTGTTCTCGCCACTTTGAAGGCAGATCTACTTCCTCATAAGTCAAAGGAATAGGCGATGTTTCTACCCTATCATGAACTGTGAAATATAGCAGATACTCTGCCAGTAAAGGAGCTTTATGAACTGCTAATTTCTCCTCAAATGCAGGTGCAGCCTCGTAGCTGACATAGCCCACTACATAGTAGCCTTGCTCTTGGTAGCTTTCCACTTGTGCCAGCAAGTCTGCTACTTCTGCTAAATCTCTCGTTTTTAACTCTCTGATCGGCTGGGTAAAGGTGTATCTCTCCCCCAAAGCCCTAAAATCAATCACTGTTTTTCTATGCATATCTTAAGTATAGCACAAAAAAGCCAACCTAGAACAGCTAAATCCAGCTTTGTTTATTGATTTCTATAACGAAAAATCTTCTCTACCTTGCTTTTTTCTACTTTTGGCAATTCTCCATCAGATAACACCCCTTCTTCTTGTAAAAACTGATCTTATTTGGAGCACTTTGCACAAGAATCCAACAAAAAAGAACAGAGGAAGTCATGGTATCTATACCGTTAATTCCTCTGTCTTTTGCTTTTCTTCTGTTACTACAGAATGATTTCACGGCTTTCTGATAGAATCTTGTGGATACTGCGCACGCGCACCTCCGATTAGTTTGGGACGACTAGCTAGAGCCGTTACATGGGCATGCCCAATTTCTCTCAAAAGAGGGCGAATCGGAACCTGAACATGCTTGACATGCATGCCAATCGCAGTATCTCCGATATCCAATCCAGCATGGGCCTTGATAAATTCAACCTCAACTGGATCCTGCATAAACTTGAAGGCTGCCAACTGACCCGAACCTCCCGCATGAAGAGTCGGAAGGACACTGACGATTTCAAGACCAAACCGCTCTGCCACCTGACGTTCAACAACGAGGGCTCGATTGACATGTTCACAACCTTGAACAGCTAGATGAATTCCTTTTTCCTCTAGGATAGCTAGAATGGTCTTCACAATGATTTCCCCAATTTCTTGGCTGGATTCCTTGCCAATCTGACCACCTATCACTTCACTAGAAGAAAGGCCCAAAACAAAGATGGCTCCTTGCTTCAAATTAGCCTTGTCTATTACATCTTCTACAATCTGGCTTGTTGCTCTTTGAATGTCTTTTTCCTTCATACTTGATACCTCTTTTGTCACTATCTATCATATCTTTTTTTACTGATTTTATCAAGGCCAACAAGTCATTCTGATTTTTAAAAGCAAAACTCCCAGAATAGATTGGGAGTTAGCTCATTACTATTTTATTAATGCATATTTCAACTATCGTCCCTTTTGAAGGTACAGAATCAATCTTCATCTGATAGTTTTCTCCAAAATGAAGTTTGAGTCGTTGGTCGACATTTTGAAGGCCAACTCCCCCACGTTTGAGCTGACTTTGACTACTATCGCCAGCAGCTTGGAAACCAACACCATCATCCTCAATGCGGATGACAAGCCCTGTATTCTGTTTCTGAACAGAAACTTTAATATGTCCCTGACCTTCCTTCTCCTTGATACCATGGTAGAGGGCATTTTCTACAAGAGGTTGCAACACCAGTTTAGGCAAGACTAAATTATCAAAGTCAGGTTCTTCATCAATCTCATACTCCAGCTTATCACCATAGCGTTGTTTCTGGATAAAGAGGTACTGGCGGACATGATTGATTTCATCAGAGAGGCAAATCAAATCCTTTCCTTGATTGAGCGCCAAGCGGAAATAGGTTGCCAAGGACTTGGTCACCTGAACCACTCGCTGACTATCCTGAAACTCAGCCATCCAGATGATAGTGTCCAAAGTATTATAGAGGAAATGGGGGTTAATCTGGCTCGACAGTGCTTGAAGTTCATACTGCCGGGTTGCTTCTTCCTGCCTGCGCACATCTGCCATCAACTGATCAATCTGATCCAACATAGCATTAAACTGGCGAGTCACTTCTCTCAGTTCATAGGCGCCAGCTTCTTTGGCTCGAAGATTTTGTGTACCAGAAGCAATTTCCAGCATGGTTTCTCTCAGATCCTTCAAAGGGGCAATCCAGCGTTTGAGACTGAACCACACCAAGCAGATACAGGCAAGAAGAGATAAGGCACTAGCACCAAGCAAGGTCCACATGAGTTGACTCCGAACCTGGTCTAACTTTTCCAACGAAGACACGCCTATAACCGTCCAATCAGTCCCTGCAATCTTTTCCTGACTGACGTAGGATTGGTGATCCAGCGTATAGCCCTGCCCCGTCTCGATGTAGGGTTTCATGGCCTCCATTTCACTTGCTGAGCTATAGACAGTACGTTTAGGATGGTAGACAAATTCATGGTTTTCATTGATGATAAAGGCAAAGCCCTGCTGGCCCAACTGGAGTTGGTTGAGATAGGCTTCCAGAGTTTCATAGGAAATATCCAAACGAAGTACGCCAAGATTGGCCCCCTCTGCATCAACCAGTTCTTGAGTGACAGAAATAACCCACTGACTATCCGATTTACGAGCTGGTGTCAAAACTGGCTTAGCTCCCTGATGAATAGCCTTTTGGTACCAATCCTCAGCCATCATATCTGAGGAAGTTTTCATCTGCACACTGTCATCTGTAGAAATGACCTGACCGGATTTGGTGACCAGTACCACCGTTTTCAGGTCCTGGTCTGCCTTTAAGATGGTCAAAAACAGATCTCGAATTCCCTTGGCTTGGACTTGGTTAGGATTCTCAGCATAGGCTAGGACATCCTTCTGCTGAGTCAAACTGGTAGAGGTGGTTTCTAATTTTTTGATATAAGACTGAATAAAGTGGCTAGTTTGGCTAATGGTCGTTTGGCTATTACCCTCAATAGTGGCCTCAATGGCTGCTGAACTAGATTGATAATAGAAAGTCCCAACCAGAGCTAAGAGAATGAGAAAGACCAGAAAGATGGAAATAACCATTCTTACTAGGAGAGAAGAACGCTTCATCGGCCTTCTCCCTTCTTAAACTGACGAGGTGTCACACCTGCAATCTGTTTAAAACGTTGAGTAAAATAGTTCATATCTTCAAAACCAACCTTTTCGGCTATCTCGTAAATCTTTAAATCTGTAGTCAGAAGCAAGAGCTTGGCTTGTTTAACACGCTCTCTCACCAGATAATCCTGAAAGGGCAAGCCCAACTCTTTCTTAATCAAGGAGCTCAGATAAGTCGGACTAAAGCCCAAGTCACTGGCCAAAGACTTCAAACTAAACTGACTGTTAGCTAGACGGGACTGGATTTTCTGAGCAATATTTCCCTCAAACTTATCGGTTAATAAATCTTGTAACTGCTCTTCTTTTTCTTCCTTGTCTAGTTTTTGCTTAATTTTCCCTAACATTTCCTCAATATCCTGACGAGAAAAAGGCTTGAGCAAGTAATCATCGACACCTAGTTTGACAGCAGACAAGGCATAATCAAAATCATCGTAACCTGTCAAAAAAACTAGGTGAACCTGTGGATAGGTTTCTCGGACCAGACTGGCCAACTGGATGCCATTTAGCTGAGGCATGTTGATATCGGTTAAAATGATATCCGGCACCTGCTTTTGAATCAATTCCCAAGCCTGTCTTCCATTTTCAGCCTGACCGATGATTTCCATATCGTAGGCTGCTACATTGACCAGTTTAGTCAAGCCTTGTCTAACCAGATATTCATCTTCTACGATTAAGATTGTGTAGGTCATGCTCTGCTCCTTTGTCACTTACTAGTATCAGTATAGCAAAATTCTCCTCTAACTGCTTAGGAAAGCCCTCTTAATCAACATAATCTAGTAAATAGGCATAGCCTTTTTCCGCCATTTGGTCTTTGGGAATAAATCGGATAGAGAGACTATTGATACAGTAGCGCAAGCCCCCCTTGTCCTGAGGCCCATCTGTGAAGACATGACCAAGGTGAGAATCTCCAACTCGGCTTCTCACTTCCATACGCGTCATATTGTAAGACTTATCTTCCTTGTATGTGACAACATCTGGACTGATGGGTTGGGTAAAACTAGGCCAGCCACAACCAGACTCAAACTTATCCTTTGATGAAAAGAGGGGTTCACCAGTTGCCACATCCACATAGATACCAGATTCAAATTTATCCCAGTAGCGGTTTGAAAAAGCTCGTTCTGTTTGATTTTTCTGGGTAACTGCATACTCCTCAGGTGACAAGGTCTTTTTCAATTCTTCATCGCTTGGTTTGGGATATTTGCTGGCATCGATGACGGGGTAGGCAGCCTGATTAACATTGATATGACAGTAGCCATTTGGATTTTTCTTGAGATAGTCTTGGTGATAATCCTCAGCTACCACAAAATTCTTCAAGTTTTCCTTTTCAACTGCCAGAGGTTGATCGTATTTCTTAGCCACCTCATCAAAGACTTGGTTGATTACTTCCAAATCCTTTTTATCTGTGTAATAGACACCAGTACGATACTGGGTCCCCACATCATTTCCTTGTTTATTTTTGCTGGTTGGATTGATAATGCGGAAGTAATGAAGCAGGATTTCCTTGAGGGAAATTTGATTAGCATCATAAGTGACATGGACGGTTTCCGCATGACCTGTTTGGTTGATCAATTCGTACTTGGTTGTTTCCCCTCTACCATTTGCATAGCCTGAAACGGCATCGGTTATTCCAGGCACGCGTGAGAAGTATTCCTCCACTCCCCAGAAACATCCCCCAGCTAGATAAATTTCGTGCAAGTCTGCGTCTTTACTCACTTCTGTTTTTTTCACTGTTTTTCCTCCTTGGCTAACGGATGCTTTCTCAATTTGCGAGCTATCTGTCTGCTCTGCATTTCGCATCAATAGAAAATAGAAACCGGTTATGGCTAGGAGAATGATCCCTGCCAAGACAAAAAGTTTTACTTTATCATTCATAGCCTTTCTCTACCCCATTTCTTTCAATTCTTTTAAAATCATATCCTTATCCATAAAACCTGGTTGTGTTTTGACCAGCTTGCCTTCCTTGTCTATAAAGGCTTGAGTCGGGTAAGAACGGACACCATAACTTTCCAAAAGTTTGCCTGATGGATCAATTAGAACTGGAAAATTTTTATAATCCAATCCCTTGTACCAATTCTTAAAGTCCGCTTCTGCTTGTTCACCTTTGTGTCCAGGAGAGACCACTGTCAAGACCACATAGTCATCACCAGCTTCTTTAGCGATTTCGTCCGTATCTGGAAGGCTAGCCAGACAGATGGAACACCAAGAAGCCCAAAATTTGAGATAGACTTTCTTGCCCTTGTAATCAGATAAACGATAGGTCTTACCATCTACACCTGTTAGTTCAAAATCAGCGACTTCCTGACCTTTAGTCGCAGTTTGTGAACTAACTTGTTCTGTTTTGGATTGCTCCTTCATAGTAGACTCGTCTGACATATTTTTGGCCGAACAGGCTGCCAAACAACAGATTGATCCCACTCCAAGGAGACATGTTTGCCATTTTTTCATTTCTTTTTCCTCTCTATTCAAATAATGTAGTCAAAATGGAAGCATTTCCCAAAAGCACCAAGATTCCCATTACGATAATGAGGAAACCACCTACTTTTTTGAGGGTTCGGAGATAGGGATGGAGTTTTCGGAAATGTTTCAAAACATGGCTGGAGGCAAGAGCTAGAGCCAAAAATGGTAGCGCCAAACCCAGCGTGTAAACCAACATTAGACCAGCTCCCTGCCAAGCACCTGAACCACCTGAAGCCGCTAAGGCCAAAACAGACCCCAGAACCGGCCCCACACATGGCGTCCAAGCAAAACTAAAGGTTAACCCCAGTAAAAATGCCTGACTATAGCCGTTACCCTTTTGCCCTTGTCTCTTTAATTGTAGCCTTCTTTCCTTGTAGAGTCCCTGCAAATGTAAGACTTCCATCTGGTGCAAGCCCAAGAGAATGATAACCGCACCCGTCACATACTGAAACCAGGAAGCATACAGCAAATCGCCTAAAAAACCAGCTCCATAGCCCAGTAAGATAAAGATAAAAGAAATCCCCGCTATAAAGGCCAGAGTTCGCAATAAACTAACAAGTGAGGTTGAAAATTTTCCGCTAGAAGCCTGATCATCATTCTTATCATCCAACAAGACCCCTGCATAGACTGGCAACAAGGGTAAAATACAAGGAGAAAAGAAGGAAAGAATTCCAGCAAGAAAAACACTGGTAAAAAAGATTACATTGTCCATTGCCTTCCTCCATTCTTTGATTTGATAGGTCTATTATATCCCCAAAACTCCAGAAAAAACAGGGACAATGATAGGGAAAAATAGGAATTTAATCAGTTTATTTAGAAATCTGGCACAAAAAAAGCCAGACAAGGTCTGACTTTGATAGAAACAGAAAAGACAATCACCTGTCCTCTCTGCTTATCTGATAATAAATAAGATCCGCAACGTAGTCTTTTCTCTCCACACCATTGGCAACCGTTTTAAGATAGGACATCCCCACCTTTTTCATCACACGACCAGAAGCTGGGTTGAGACTGGCATATCTTGCTCTGACCTTTTGAAATCCTGCTCGAGTAAAACAGAAGTCTAAGACAGCTTTCAAGGCCTCCGTCATCATACCACGACCCCAATAATCTTTTCCTAAAACATACCCAATTTCACAACTTGAATCTTCCTCGTGCATTTCAATGATGCTGATATCTCCTATCACATGCTCTGGGTTCTCTTTGAGACAAATGGCCCATTTGTAATAGTTGGGATTAGTATAGGATGCAACCCAATTTTGAATCGAGTTCCGAGTCACCTCAACATCAGGATGAGGATCCCAGGTGACATAGGCCAGATTCTCAGCAGACGAAGCCCAATTTTGAAACATGGCTTCCGCATCACTCTCCACAAATCTTCTCAAAATCAAACGTTCTGTCTGTAATATTTGCGTACCGATTGCTTTCATAATGTTACCTCGCTTTCTAATCTTAAGGCTCAAGGTAAAAAGACTATACTCAGTAACAGCTAGAAAACAAGTTTTTCATCTAGTTACTTGACGCAGTCGCTGTCTGGTTTGAAATGCGCTTTACCAAGCTTTTTCAAACCTAGTCATCGTTGCGGGGGTGAGACAAGGAAAATCGAACTCTTCGAGTTACCGAATCTGCCTCGTTTTCCCGTTTCTAGACTCGGGCTGAAAACCTCCACTGGAGGTTATTCTTGCTTCCCAGTTTCTAGGCAAAAAGCTAAAAAGGTTCCCCGGGCCTTCCTCGCTTTCTCATTTCCAGGCTCAGGGTAAAAACCTCCACTGGAGGTTTTTACTCCCAAAAGTCATCAAATACGGTGATTGGTAGGTGGCGTTTGTGTTGGCCTTTGTGCCACCAGTTTTCGATAGTTGCTTGGGCTTCTGGACTGATTGATTTGCCTTCTAGATAGTCATCAATTTCATTGTAAGTGACTCCAAGTGCGACTTCGTCAGCAAGTCCAGGTTTTTCTTCTTCCAAATCTGCTGTTGGGATTTTTTCATAAAGGGCTGGGTCTGCACCAAGTTCCTTCAAGAGTTGTTTCCCCTGGCGTTTATTGAGGCGGTAAAGAGGGAGAATGTCTGCACCACCGTCACCAAACTTAGTAAAAAAGCCTGTGATATTTTCCGCGGCATGGTCTGTTCCAATGACGGCTCCGCTATGGGCACCCGCAAGGGCATATTGGGCAATCATACGACTACGAGCTTTAATATTGCCCTTGTTAAAGTCTGAAACAGGACTTCCTGTCGCTTCGACTGCAGCTGTCATAGCATCAGCTGATTCCTTAATATTTACAACTAAGCTGACATCTGGCTGGATGAAAGCAAGAGCTTTTTGAGCATCTGCTTCATCAGCTTGCACTCCGTATGGCAGGCGGACAGAGATAAATTGGTAGCTGTCATCTCCTGTCTCAGCTCGCATTTCTTCCATCGCTAATTGTGCCAAGCGCCCTGCCAAGGTTGAGTCTTGTCCTCCAGAAATTCCTAGTACAAAGGTTTTAAGGAAAGGGTGTTTTTTCAAGTATCTCTTTAAGAAGTCAATGGAACGACGAATTTCTTCCTGGGCATCAATCACTGGTTTGACGCCCAGTTGCTGGATAATGGTCTCTTGCAAACTCATTCTTCTTCTCCTTCACCAAGGGCTTCCTTGCGCATCTTATCAATCAAGTCCATCTTATCTTGCCAAATATCACGCGCCAAGTCCACTGGATAGTGTTGCGGATTGAGCACGCGCTTGTATTCATCCCATAGCTTGTCGAATTCCTTACGAGCATAGGCTTGAATCTCAGTCAAACTAGGTAAATCGTAAACTAATGTTCCTGCTTTGAAAATATCCACCAAGAGAGGAACGGCATCAAAATTACGAACGGTCTTTTTGATGTAAGTATAGGTCGGATGGAACATTTTAATTTCTGTCATGCTGGCAACATCCACACCGTCATAGGTGATGTAGTCACCTTCTGACTTACCTTTTTCACGACTAGTAATGCGCCATACTTGCTTCTTACCTGGTGTCGATACTTTTTCAGCATTGCTTGAAAGCTTGATGGTATTGCGCATCTTACCAGTTTCATCTTCAATAGCCACAATCTTATAAACTGCCCCAAGAGCTGGCTGATCATAGGCTGTAATCAGCTTGGTACCCACCCCCCAGACATCAATCTTAGCGTGTTGCATTTTGAGGTTAAGGATGGTATTTTCATCGAGGTCATTGGAAGCGTAAATTTTGGCATCTGGGTATCCAGCCTCATCTAACTGTTGGCGAACTTTCTTGGAAATATAGGCTATATCCCCTGAGTCGATACGAACGCCTTTAAAATTAATCTTGTCTCCCAGTTCACGAGCTACCTGAATAGCAGCTGGCACACCGATGCGAAGCGTATCATATGTATCTACTAGAAAGACACAGTCACGATGGGTTGATGCATAAGCCTTGAAGGCTTCATAGTCGTTTCCATAAACCTGTACCAAGGCATGAGCATGAGTCCCCAATACTGGAATACCAAAGAGCTTCCCTGCACGCACGTTGCTGGTTCCATTAGCCCCACCAATCACGGCTGCGCGTGTTCCCCAGATAGCTGCATCCATTTCTTGCGCACGACGTGTCCCGAATTCCATCAAAGGCTCATCTTCAATGACTGAACGAATACGTGCTGCCTTGGTCGCTATCAAGGTTTGAAAGTTAACGATGTTCAAGAGAGCCGTTTCGACCAACTGACATTGGGCTAGAGGTCCTTCAACCTGCACAATCGGCTCATTAGCAAAAACAAGGTCCCCTTCTTGGGCAGAACGAACCGTCAACTCCAACTTGAGATTTCGTAGGTAATCCAAGAATTCTCCATGATACCCAAGCGACTCCAAGTAGTCAATATCGCTATCTGAAAAGCGCAAGTCTTTAAGATAATGTACAATTCTTTCCAAGCCAGCGAATACTGCATAGCCGTTCTGAAAAGGTTGCTGGCGGAAATAAACTTCAAAGACCGCCTTTTTATTGTGAATTCCTTGGTCAAAGTAAACTTGCATCATATTGATCTGGTACAAGTCAGTGTGCAATGTCAAACTATCATCTGGATACATCTGTTTTCCTTCTTCCTACTTTACAAAGGTATGAACGTATTCTACCACTTTCACACCATCCGATAAATTAGTACTATTATAACACATTTTACCGAGATTGATAAAAAGCTAACAAGCTATTCTCCATTCTCCAGTTCATCCATATCTTGCTCAAACTTTTTTTGAGCCCATTCGCCATAACTTTTAAGGCCGAGATTGCCGATAAAAACCCAAGGAAGGTAAATCAGATAAGTAATAACCCAAGCAGACAAGTATTTAACGTTCAGAGGATTGTGCTGATAAATTTCGATATTGAATTGATAATTCTCCAACATCAAGAGAGTCGTAATAGCGAGAGTCACCAGCAAACACCCTACAATCGTAAAATGAAAACGACTATAGTAGGTCACTCCAAGTTGTCGTGCACGATTGAAAAAGAAGAAAATTCCTAAAAGAAGGGTAACCAGAAGAATATTAGAATTAAAAAGAGCAGGTGCTAATACAGCCACCAGATAGCTTAGCAGAATGAGCCCGATAAACACATTAAAAGACTCTGTCCCAGCTTTGTTAATCAGTTGTTCTTCTCTTTCGTCTAATAATTGATAATAAAAAAATCTATTTTTCATCTTCTTCCTCCCAAAATAATTGATCTAAAGTTTTGCCTAAGCATCTGCAAATGGACTGGCAAAGGGAGAGACTAGGATTGTATTTCCCTGCTTCTATCAAGCCTATAGTCTGCCTAGTAACACCCACAGCTTCTGCCAAATCACCCTGTGTCATATCAAGCTCCACACGAGCTAGTTTTAACTTTAAATTTTTAGCCACTTGTTTCCTCCTTATAATTTTTAAAAAGTTGCGCTCCTTTTCTCAAATACATTATACCATATATCTAACTTAATGCAATATATAAATGTCATTTTGTAAGATTTTATTAACAAAAAAACTCTCTACCATCTTACATGATAAAGAGTATTCGTTCTTTTTTGATACTTAGCTAAGTTCCTCTCCAAAAGAAAGAAGTCTAGATCACAAATCCTTTTGGTAATAGTATCTTTGCCCTGTGTAGGGATAGTCTTGCAAGGTAAAGACTTCCTTGTAACCATGGCTTAGATAAAAATCTGGTGCTTGAAACTGGTAAGTATTCACAAAAGCAAAACGACAGTTTCGTTTCTTAGCTTCACTTTCAGCTCGCTGCAATAGTTTCGAACCAATTCCTTGTCCCCGTAATTCCTCTCTCACAAACAAATATTCGATTTCCAGCCAATTTCCAAAAGTCTCAGCTACTAAGCCTGCCATGAGATTGCCCATTTCATCTTCGACATAAAGGTTCAGTGGCTCGTTTTCAGCCTCTTCTCTTTTGGAACGATTATAAGCACGAATCAAATCCCCTATTTCTTGCGCTTTATGCGACTCCTTATTTTCCAATCTAACGTGCATTCAAACCTCCTAATAAACTGCTACAACTTGATTATAGTCATATTTCAATAAACTGTCAAACTAGAAAAAACTCACCAAACTGAGTTGATGAATTCATAATTTATTTTCTAAATTTCCACTGACTATAAATCCCAAAAACAAGGATACAGATAGCAGAACCAACTGCCCCCATGAAGGTAGACTCTTGCAAAAAGAGAGTCACGAAAACAAAGACAAAAAAGAGAATGGTTAGGGGATTAAGCAAGCGATACTGAGGCATGAGGTAGCCATCAGTCATGAAGTCTTGTGACTTGCGGTATTTGAGATGGGCCACCATAATCAAGATATAAATCGCGATGTAAACACCTGATGAGGATGCGGTGATCAAAGCAAAGGCATCTGAAACACCTGGTAGCACGTTGATAAAGGCAGCCAGAGCAATCAAGATCGCTGAGGCGATGATGGCATTTTGTGGAACATTGTGGCGTGAAAGGGTATCGACCTTGATAGCCTTTAAGAAACGATTGGGCGAATCATGGGCAATCTGATATAAGTGTCTCCCTGTTGAATAGAGAGTTGAGTTAAGAGCAGACGCTGCTGAGGTCAAGACAACAAAGTTGATTAGAGCCGCTGCCCACTTGATCCCTGCCAGTTCAAAGACCGTTACAAATGGAGAATCTGAAGAATTAAGATAAGACCAAGGAATAATGGCCATAATCGCAATGAGAGCTCCCCCGTAGAAGAAGATAATTCTGAGAGGAATTTCCTTAACAGCTTTGGGCAAGACCTGACGAGGGTTCTTTGTTTCAGAAGTTGTCACCCCGATAAACTCAATCATCAGATAGGCAAAAAATACCATTTGAAAGGCCATGACAAAGTTCATAACTCCGTTTGGAAAAAGAGAGAACTGGTCGCTGATATTTGCCAAGCTTGCAACACCATGCGGTGTCTTAAAGCCTGTCAAAACCATAAATACCCCAGTGGCAATCATGGCTAAAATCGCCACAATCTTGACCATAGCAAACCAAAACTCGACTTCTCCAAAGAGCTTAACCGCAATCAGATTGACCAAAGCCAAAATCGTTAAAAAGACAAGCTGAATCATCCAGCTAGGCCATGTGGGAAACCAGAAGCGGACATAGTCTGAGATGGCAGTGATTTCTGCCATACCGATAAAGACAACTGACAGCCAATAAGACCAAACTGAGAAATATCCCCAGCCTTTCCCCAAATGACGGGTGATAAAGTTGATAAAGGTATGTTGTTCTGGATCCTGATACAGCATCTCTCCAACAGCCCTCATCATCAAAAACATAAAGGCTCCTGTAATCATGTAAATCAGAATGATCGAAGGTCCAGTAAGGCTGATAGAGCGACCAGCACCTAGGAAAAGTCCTGTTCCGATTGTTCCCGCAATGGCCATCACCTGAACATGGCGATTGGTTAATCCACGCTCCATTTTGTTTTTCTTCTTATTTTCACTCATATAGTCTCCTTTTTATCCAAAAAACCAAAAAGGAGTTGAGCAAGGCAAAACCTTCACTACTCCTTTTTCATTCTATTTAAGCTGTTTTCTCAACCTTTAAGATTTTGACATCATAGCTACCAACTGGTGTTTCAATCGTTGCAGTATCGCCAGTCTTCTTGCCAATTAGAGCACGGCCAATCGGACTTTCATTTGAGACTTTACCAGCAAAAGCATCTGCACCTGCAGAACCGACGATGATGTAGACCTCTTCTTCGTCTTCACCGACTTCTTGGATTGTTACTGTTTTACCGATTGCTACCTCATCTTGGGCAACTGCATCGCTATTAACAATTTCAGCATAACGAATCTTTGTTTCTAGACTTGAAATTTGTCCTTCAACAAAAGCTTGTTCATCTTTCGCTGCTTCATACTCACTATTTTCTGAAAGGTCTCCATAGGAACGAGCAATCTTGATACGCTCTACGACTTCGGGACGTCGAACGAGTTTCAACTCCTCTAATTCTTTTTCTAGTTTTTCCTTTTCTTCAAGGGTCATTGGGTAAGTTTTTTCTGCCATTTTTTTAACTTTCTTTTCTATTTACTTTTTTAAAACAAAATTATGTGGAAAACCACATAATTTTAGTTTGAACTACTTGCTTGAGGTAACTTGCTATTGATATGCTCTGCAACGTTTTGATCATGTTCTTCTTTTGTTGTTGCAAAGTATACTTTACCATCTTCAACATTGGCTACAAAGTACAAGTACTCACTCTTTGTCTGGTTTACACTTGCTTCAATCGCATCCGAACTTGGGCTATCAACCGGTCCAGGCATGAGGCCAAGATGTGTGTAAACATTGTATGGTGAATCAATCGTTGTATCAATTCCAGCGTCATCTGCTAAACTAATCTTTTGACCAAGTTTTCCTTGAGCATATAGGATAGCGATATTACTTTGAAGTGGCATACCGGCATTCAAGCGGTTATAGAAGACACCTGCGATTTTCTTGCGGTCTTCGGTCTTAGCTCCTTCTTTTTCGACAAGAGAAGCAATGCTGAGCAATTCATTAACTGTCAGATTCTTTTCTTTGATCGTAGCGTAATATGGTGACATAGCCTTATCCATAGCAGCCACCATCTCATCAATCAAACTTTCAACAGTTGTACTGTCTTTGATTGTATAGGTCGCTGGGAAAAGGTAGCCTTCAAGACGATAACGAACACCACTGTCTTTTGTTGGAAGACTTCCTAGTAGGTTTGGATACTTAGCTACTAATTGTGAGATAAAGGTCTCATCTTGAGCTTTTGCCAAGAAAGCATCCGCAGTAAGAGGTTCTTTAAACTCACCTTGAAGTTGTCCTACTGTTTGAGCGATTTGCTCTAATGTATAGCCTTCTGGAATTGTCAAGTTTGCAAGAACAGGTGCCTGAGCTTCAGGAGTCCCACCTTTTTCCAATTCTTGAATCAACTCATCCGTACTCATACTCTTCTTCAAGTTGTAATAACCTGACTTCAAGTTGGCATGGCTATAGTATTTAGCATAAAGGCTAAAGATAAGTCCATGTTTAACCAGACCAGATTTTTCCAAGGTGCTTCCAATTTCTTGAACATTTGCACCGTCTGGGATTTGAACCGTTACGTAGTCCTTAGAGCTCGCATCCACAGGTTTCAAGGAATCTTGCACATAACCATAACCAAAATAACCACCAACTGCAACGAGTACTAGGAGAACTAGAACTGTTACTAGGCAACCTTTGGCTTTTGATTTTTTCTTAGTTGATGTTGCACCTTGACGACGACTACGACGTGGAGCATCAGCTAATCCACTGCTAGATTCTGTAGAAACAGGCTCAACTCTTTCAGGCATTCCTGGGGTAATTTCCTCTTTCTTGTCTTCTGTTTTATAGGTTACGGCAACCTTAGTCGGAGTGTCGTTAAATTCTTTTTCTTCGGGTTTAAGCTCAACTGGTTCTACCTTAGGTTGAACGGGTTCCACTACAGGTTCTTCAGCCAGATGAATCGGCTCTACTAGAGGTTCTTCAGATTCTACAACTTCAATCTTATCAATGATTGGCTGTCTAATCTCTTTCTCTTCTTGTCCATCCGTTTCATCAGTACTAGCACTTGAAAGTGGAGGAACACTTGGTGCATTCTTTAGGATTTTATCGACAACAGACAGGGAATCAGCCATCAACTCTTCTGTTGATGTTTCTGGTTCAAGATCTGAAGGAGTTGCTGAACTAGCTTGAGATGATGAAGCCGTCAGATTTGGAATCTCTACTTCTTTCCCTCTTCTATCTTGTTCTTTTACTCTTTCTAAATCACGTAGAATCTGCTCTTTAAAGCTTAATTTTTCTTCTTCTCTTGATTTTTCAGTCAAAAGCATTACCTCCTTGTTGACAATCCATAATATTATATCTTAAAAGTCGCAGAAAAGCAACCAACTAGGGCATTCCCTAGCTAGTTTTCTTTATTTTCAGGCTGCCAGACCATATCATACCATGTTTCCCCAGCAAAGCTTGACTGGGATATTCCTTCATTAACAAAGCCGTGCTTTTCGTAATAGGCGATAAGGTAATCATGACACGTCAGATTAATACCCTCTCGTTCATGTTCTAAAGCGACCTCTTTCAGAGCCTTTAATAGTCTTTTCCCCACTCCCAAAGCTTGTGCTTCCTTGGCAATAGATAGGCAAGTCACAGAAATATAACCTCCAGGTTGATGGCTATAGTCTTTTATTTCTTCTGTAAAAGACTGATCATCTAGATGGCGGTGTGGGACGACTGGACCTTCGATATAACCAAGAATACGCCCCTCTTTTTCAGCTACGAGAAAACTGGTCTGAATTTCCCGCAAATGGGCCTCAAAGACCGAACGAGGAATGGCTTCTTCAAGGGAAAAATTCTCTAGTTCTATCTCTATAATCCGATCTAAATCCGAAAATCTTGCTTGTCTGATTTTCATATTTCCTCCTGATAAAAAGGATTGGCCCAAATCAGATACCATTCAGAACCACTGTCATATTGACTCCATGTCACTTCTTCCTCAACAAAGCCATTCATTTCAAAATATGATAGTAACTCATCAGGACTTTGCAAAAGAATACCTTGATAATCTAGTTCGACTGTCACCTGTTTCAAGGCCGCAAGAAGAAGAGTTCCCAACCCCTGTCCCCAATGGTCAGGATGAATGGTCAAGGATTTTACTTCTATCCATTTGGAATGAATAGACTGAGCTTCTCCCAAAACATAGCCCAAAAGCTGATTTTCATCCCCAGCTACAAGAAAGGTACCCGCAGACTTGCGGATACTCTCTTCTAAGGATTGGCGGCTAAGTGTCTCTTCTGATGAAGGATTGGCTTCTTCAATCGCCAACATTTCTTCTAAATCTGATAGGGTAGCTTGCCTTATAGTGATTGGAATTTCCATCTGTTTTCCTTATTGGACGTTGCTTGTCAAGTTAGACAAGAGACGTTCAAATGAATATTCATAGGTTTGGATGTCTCCTGCACCCATAAAGACGTAAACAGCATTGTCATGGTCTAGGAGTGGAGAAACATTTTCAACAGTGATAACCTGGTGTTTCTTGTTAATTTTATTGGCTAAGTCTTCTACTTTGACATCGCCATGGTCCACCTCACGAGCTGATCCATAGATTTGCGCTAGGTAGACGGCGTCTGCTTGATTCAAAGCATGGGCAAATTCGTCCAACAAGGCAATGGTTCTTGTAAAGGTATGCGGTTGGAAGATTGCCACGATTTCCTTGCTTGGATATTTCTGACGAGCTGCATCCAAGGTCGCAATGATTTCTGTTGGATGGTGGGCAAAGTCATCAATAATCACTGTATCATTGACAATTTTTTCAGTGAAACGACGCTTAACACCGGCAAAAGTTTTCAAGTGTTCACGGACCAAGTTCAAATCAAATCCAGCTGTGTAAAGAAGACCAATAACAGCAGTCGCATTCATGATATTGTGACGACCAAAGGTTGGAATGTGGAATTGACCCAATTCTTGACCACGAAAATGAACGGTGAAGGTCGAACCAGTTGTTGAACGAAGGAGATCACTAGCTACAAAGTCATTGCCCTCAGCTTCAAAACCATAGTAATAGATTGGCGCATTGGCTGTGATCTTACGCAACTCAGCATCCTCACCGTATACAAACAAACCTTTGGTAATTTGTTTGGCATAGTCGTTAAAGGCATTGAAAACGTCCTCTAGACTTGTAAAGTAGTCTGGATGGTCAAAGTCAATGTTGGTGATGATAGAATATTCTGGGTGGTAAGGCATGAAATGACGCTCATATTCGTCTGATTCAAAGACAAAATATTTGGCATTGGCTGAGCCGCGACCTGTCCCGTCACCAATCAAGAAGCTGGTGTCTGTGATGTGAGACAAGACGTGAGACAGCATACCTGTTGTTGAAGTTTTTCCATGTGCTCCTGCCACTCCCATGCTGACAAAGTCGCGCATAAAGCTACCTAAGAATTCGTGGTAACGTTTGTAGCTGATACCATTTTGATCTGCATAGGCGATTTCAACGTTGTTATCTGGACGGAAGGCATTCCCCGCGATAATCTCCACATCACCTTGTAGGTTCTTTTCATCAAAAGGAAGAATCGCAATCCCTGCCTGCTCTAGTCCACGTTGAGTAAAGTAGTATTTTTCAACGTCTGAACCTTGAACCTTGTGTCCCATTTGGTGCAACATCAAAGCTAGGGCACTCATCCCTGATCCCTTGATTCCAATAAAATGATATGTTTTTGACATGCTTCTCTCCCCTACTCAGTAATTCTTGTCAGATTCAACTCTTGGGCAACCTGACGTTCCTGTTCTGTTTGCTTATTCTTTTTATTATAGATCTGACTCTTCTTTAGAAAATCGTAGTTGTTCTTTTTAGTTTTTTCCGTTTGGGTTTTCGGAGTTGGATTCGCCACTTGGCCAACCTCCTCAGCTAAGATATAGTGAGACTGGCTCAAGTTTTTACTAAATTTGGCAAACTCACCAGGATTTTCCTTTTGAAATGGTGCTGTTGGTTGGTTTCCTTGACGAACAAGTGTTGAACCATTGTGTCGTCTAGTATGACTAACATCCTGAGTCAAATACTTGGCTGAACGTTTCTTCTTTAAGTCCGCACGCGCCTCTTCTCGAGCCAATTCAGCATAGGTTTTTCCAACTTTTTTAGGTTCTGGTCTTGGCTTTGACTCCTTATTAACCACTGGAGAAACTACGGTTTCTTCCTCATTGATAGGAGACCATTCCAAATAGTTCTTATCGCGGTAATCACCTTTGATATTGCTAATAAAGTCTGACTCATCGTACAAGTCCATGACTGGCATTTTGGTCAGCATGATCTCATCATCTGACACCAATGGAAATCGATCTTGTTTCATTTTGTATTTCCTTTCAACACTTCATTATAGCGTATTGTCTTGATTTTTCAAGTGCTGGCTTCAGAAATTCCCAAAATTTCACGAATTTCTGCCAGACTGAGACTCGCACGCGACTCCGTACCATCTAAAACTTGGGAAACCAAATGTTTCTTTTGTTCTTGAAGTTCTTGGATTTTCTCTTCAATGGTCCCCTTGGTAATCAAACGATAGACCTCGACCATCTGCTCCTGCCCCATGCGGTGGGCTCGTCCGATAGCCTGGGCTTCGACAGCGGGATTCCACCAAAGGTCAACCAAAATAACCGTATCAGCTCCCGTTAGATTGAGACCAACACCACCCGCCTTAAGGGAGATGAGAAAGGCATCTCTCTCCCCTTGGTTAAAGGCCTTAGTCATCTCCTGTCTGTCTTGAGCAGGAGTTGAACCTGTGATTTTGAAGGAGGTCAAGCCCAAGTCTGGGAGTTCTTTCTCGATTTTTTCCAACATTCCTTTGAACTGGGAGAAAATCAAGACCCGATGTCCACCATCAGCCACTTGTAGCAATAAATCTCGAAGACTATCCAATTTACCACTAGCTCCTTGGTAATCGTCCATGAAGAGAGCTGGCGTATCGCAGATCTGGCGCAATCGCATGAGTCCAGATAAGATTTCTACCCGACTTCTCTGGAATTCTTGATCGGTCACTTGCGCTAGGCGGTCTCGCATCTGTTGCAACTGGGCTAGATAGATAGCCTTCTGTTGGTCTTCCAGTTCATTTTTATAGACGACTTCGATCAGATCAGGCAGTTCTGTAAGAACTTCTTCTTTCTTACGCCTCATGACGAAGGGTTTGATAAACTGCGCGACTCGCTCAGCCGGTAATTTCATAAACTCCTTTTTACTTGGCAAGAGCCCCGGAAGCACAATTTGAAAGATAGACCACAACTCTCCTAAATGGTTTTCAATGGGCGTACCTGACAAAGCAAAGACTGCTGGCACCACAAACTGGCGCAAACTCTGAGCAATCTTGGTCTGAGCATTTTTCATGACCTGGGCCTCATCTAAGAAGAGAAAATCAAAAGCCATCTCTTGATAAAGCTCGCTGTCTTGACGAAAGGTGGCATAGCTAGTCACATAGATTTGGTGATTTTCAGAAAGAATTGCTTCTCGATTCGCTTTCAAACCATGAACGACAGCCAAATCCAACTGTGGGGCAAATTTCCTGAATTCATCTGCCCAATTGTAGATCAAACCTGACGGAGCCAAAATCAAGACCCGACTATCTTCTGTCACCTGACTGGTCAAAAAAGCGATGGTTTGCAATGTTTTTCCCAGTCCCATATCATCTGCCAGAATGCCACCAAAGCCATAGTGATGAAGCATCTGGAGCCAACGGACTCCCTTTTCCTGATATTCTCTCAAACTCGCCTGCACCCGTATATCTCCCAAAGGAAAATCCTCTGGATGGGTCAAATCATGAGCTAAATGCTGAAATTCCTCTGAGAAGGAGATCCTATCTCGACCTTCAAAAAGCTGAGAAAGGCTATAAGCCAGAGATTTTCGCGCTTGAAAAGAACCATCTTTTAGCTCAACCCCCAGTTCCTGCAAATTTTGACGAATCTGCTTGGTTTCCTCATCAAAAAAGTATACTTGGTCAGAAGAACTGATATAGAAATCCTGATTGCTGGTCAGGGCTTTAAGAGCTTGATCAATCTCTTCTTGGGCAATCCCTTGGAAATCAAACTGAATCTCCAACAGTCCTCCCTTGGACTCAATCTGAACCTGAGGAGCTTGGACGCTGTAGAGCTGATTCATCTCATCAGACAAGAAAACCTGACCCAATTTCTCAAAAGCTGGAATCGTATGGTGAAAGAAAGAATAAACTGACTCTGACTTCAAAGCCTGTCTCCAAGACTGAAAATCAGCCTCAAAACCAGCTCCTAAACAGACTTGAAATAGCTGATTTTCCAAGACGGCATCGCTTGAAAATGGTAATTGTTCCAGCTGTTGACGACTAGTTACCTTAACATCTCCATAGTCAAACTGGATATCCAAACGGATGCGGCCGTCATCCTCCCTATCAAAGTAAAAGATTGGTGAAAAGGGTCTGATTTGTAAGCGCTCAGGAGCAGAAACTGTGCCCAGCTGTCCAAACAAAGGCAGACAGGCGGCTAGGCGGTCACGATCACTGTTGTCAAACTGGAGGCATTTTCTCCCTCTTTCCTCCTGAGGAAGCTCCTTGATTTCCTTTAGGAGGCTGATTTGTTTAGGATTTAAGAGATAAAGATTACCCTTACGAAAGAGAACCGCTCCCCCATAGAATACGTTGACTCGCTCACTTTCAGAAATCTCCATCTCAAAATAATCGGGATACTCCTGCACGGAAAAAGAGAAAAGGTTTGCTTCTGGATCTAAATCATGAAAGAGAAGATTTTCATAACTAGTAATCTGGTGTTCGAAATGAAAATCTTCCAAGTTCATCAATAACCCCATTCCCTGCTCAAAAAAGGTCAGAGGGAAAAAGAGGTGACGACCTTGATTGGGGAAAAAGAGGTCTTGACTCAGTCCCTCCTCAATCAAGCCACATAAAAAAGTAAGAACATCTTGACTAGCTGTATCAAAAGCATCCCAAGACAAGTCATTTTCATAGTATTTCCCAATCATATATGGCTTTCGATGGACCAAGACCTTCAAAAAGAGAGGGATGTCACGAATGACATAATATTTTTGACTATCAACTAAACCGATTCGGAGAGTCCAAAGGAGGCGATTGGTTCCAGCTTCTACCTGGCCTTGAGCCGACAAAGTGTAGATTTTCTCTCTCTTCTGAGGTTGGATACGCTCCAAAAAACTACCACCAAAACCAACCTTGGTTTCGACCTCTTCTTGCTCTTCATGTCCTTTTTCTAAGGCTTGTAAAATCACCTGGCCTTCTTCGTCGTTCTTCAGATAATGCTCGAGCGCTGCGAGGTGAACACAGTAACCTCTTTTTTGGAAAAAATCGCAAGCACAAAAAACCAGATCATCCTCTAAACTGTAGCGCAAGTCTTCTCCCGCCACACGAGTATAGAGGCGATTCCCTTTTTCCTTGATAATCTCAATGTTGCCTGTTTCATAGAGTGTAACCCCCTCCATGCGCAACTTTCCCGGAATCAATTTAGCCATAGTTACCCCTTTATCTTATCTTTTTATTATACCACATTTTCCCCTACGAAAATAGCCTTCTAGGAAGACTTTCCTCCTAGAAGGCTCGATTTTTAAAGTGTAGCAAAAGTGGTCACGATGCGTTGGCAAACCTCTTCCAGTACGGACTTCGGCATAGCCACATTGAGGCGGGCATGAAGAGTTCCCTCCTCTCCAAAGTCCAAACCTCGATTCAAGATAACCTTGGCTTCATTCTTCAAAAGCTCTTGCAAGCGGTCATCCGTTAGGTCATAGGCTGAAAAATCAAGCCAGATCAAGTAGGTACCTTGCGGTTTCATGACCTTAATCTTGGTTTCGTTGCCCAAAAAATCCACTACATAGTTAATGTGGTCCTCGATGACTTCTTTTAAGTCTCCTAACCAGTCCTTACCATAACGGTAGGCAGCTTCTGTCGCCAAATACCCCAAGCCTGAGATTTCATGTTGGTTATTGGCCAACTGGCGTTTTTGGAAAGCCACACGAAGCTTTGGATTTTCAATAACTGTATAGGAATTCTTGGTCCCAGCAATATTAAATGTTTTAGTGGCACTACTCAAGATAAGGGCAAAGTCTTTAAAGGCGGGATCAATGGTGTTAAAAGACTGGTGTTTATGACCAAAGAGGGCCAAATCTTGGTGAATCTCATCTGAAATCAACAAAACACCATGTTTTTGGCAGAGATACCCAATCTTTTCTAACACTTCCTTTTCCCAAACACGTCCACCAGGATTGTGAGGATTGCAAAGGATATAGAGTTTGACATCCTCTCCCACCAATTCCTTCTCCAACTGGTCAAAGTCAATCTCAAACAGCCCGTCCTTTTCCACCAAAGAATTGGTAATCAATCTGCGATTGTTGAGTTTGACACTGCGTGCAAAAGGTGGATAGACCGGTGTGTTAATCAGAACAGCCTCTCCTTCTTTTGTAAAGGCTTGAATAGCTGTTGAAATAGCTGGTACCACTCCCTCTATAAAGACGAGGGCATCCTTGTCAAAGCGATAGCCGTGTTGACTGGCTTCCCAGTCCTGAACCGACTGAATCAAATCATCACTAGCATAAGTATAGCCATAGACCAACTGATCTGCGTAGGCTTGTACAGCTTGTCGAACCTCAGGCAAAACCACAAAGTCCATATCTGCTATCCAGGCTGGTAGAACTTCTCGATCAGCTTCCGCTTCTTTCCATTTATAGGTATGGTGCCCAAAACGATTGGGCAGGCTTGTAAAATCATATTTTCCCATATCTATCTTATCCTTCCAAAGCTTGGCGCAAGTCCGCAATCAAATCTCTAGCATCTTCAATCCCAATGGATAAACGCAGGAGGTCATCTGTTAAGCCATAGGAATGGCGCACTTCTGCTGGAATATCCGCATGGGTTTGAGTTGTCGGATAGGTGATCAGACTCTCTACCCCACCCAAACTTTCCGCAAAAGAGAAGACCTTCAAGCTATTTAAAATATGAGGAATACGCTTTTCATTCACTACTTTAAAGGAAATCATGCCTCCACGTCCTGTATAGAGCACTTCCTTGACAGCAGGTGAATCCTTCAAAAAAGCAACCACTTCTTGGGCATTGGCTGTAGAACGTTCCATACGAAGAGGTAGAGTTTTAAGACCACGAATCAACTGATAACTATCAAATGGTGACAAGACCGCACCAGTCGTATTCAAATTGTAGAACAGTTGCTCATATAGTTCTAAACTATTAGTCACAACTACCCCAGCCAAGACATCATTGTGCCCTGCTAGATACTTGGTGGCTGAATGAAGAACGATATCCGCACCATCTTCAATCGGACGTTGGTAAATCGGACTGTAGAAGGTATTGTCCACCACTACCTTGGCACCCTTGGCATGAGCTAGTTTGGCTAGTTTGGCAATATCAAATTCCAACATCAAGGGATTGGTCGGTGTTTCAATATAGAGAACATCCACATCTTTCTCTAACTCAGCAATCAACTCTTCTTCTGTATTGGCATAGGTAAAATGGAAACGACCTTCCTGTTCCACTTGGTTGAACCAACGGAAAGAACCACCATAAAGGTCTCGCACTGCCAGGACTTTACTTCCTACAGGAAAGACACTAAAGGCCAGTACAATCGCAGCCATTCCTGAGCTCGTCGCTAGGGCATAGTCTGCTGACTCAATAGCCGCCAAGACCTCCTCAGCCTTACTGCGAGTTGGGTTTTTAGTCCGAGTATAGTCAAATCCAGTAGACTGGCCAAACTCTGGATGCTGATAAGTGGTTGAAAAATGAAGCGGCGTCACCAAGGCACCTGTAGCCTCATCTGACTTGATTCCCGCCTGGGCCAAAATTGTGTTGATGTGTAGTTCTTTGCTCATACAATACCTCCAAATCTATAGTAACTATTGTACCACTTATTTTCACTAACTCATTTTCTTGTTTTCAAGAGCTAGTTATAGTTTCAAACTATATAAAAACGATAGTTCCTTGAGAAACTATCGTTTTTCCTGTTGAATAGACTGGTTATTTAACGTGTTTTGCCAGTTCTTCTTGGGCTTTTTTATTTGATTCTTCTTTTTCTTTTAGCCATTTTTCTTTAGCTTTTTCATACTCATCAGCCGTTACAGTCTTATCTTGTAACTTGAGATACTTGTATGATTCGACACCTTTATTTCCAGCTTGTGAGAATGGTGATGAGAATGGAACTGTCTTTCTCAAGGTCGGTGTTCCACCCTGGGAAACGTTTGGAATTGCAAGGGCGCTATCAACGAGCCAAGCTTGAATTTCAGCATATTTTTCATAACGTTTTGCTGGTTCTTGCTCCTTGTTCGCTTCTTCTAACATTTGAGTGTAAGTATCCAGACCAACTGCCTTAGCCTTGTCATTGACCTCACCTGGTTCTAGACCAATGTTTTGCAACATACCACCGTTATTGACATTTAAGATATCAAGATAACTTGATGGATCCAAGTAGTCCGCACTCCAACCGCCATTATAGATATCAAAGTCTTTTTGAGCTGCAGTTTGAGCTAGGTAGCTAGAGTTGTCAAAGTCATCTGTTGATAGCTGTTGGATATCGATAACCACATTCTCAGCTCCTAGAACAGATTCGATGGATTGTTTCAAAGAGCTTGCTTCAAGTACACCTTTTTTAGCTGATTGGTCTACAGATACATCCAAGTGGATTGGGAATTGCACACCCTTAGCTTCCAATTCTTTCTTAGCTTCTGCAAATTTAGCTTTAGCCTTGTCAGGATTGTAGTATGGATCTTGCGCATCTGCAAAGTTGATTCCTTGCCATTCTTGGCCATAGTTGACCATCTTTTCTGAAACAACATCGCCAAAGTCTTTTCCGTTGATGCTTACAAATGTAGGAGGTACAACCAAGTTACGAATAATCTTCGTTGCTCCTTCTTCCCCTTGAGATTGTGCTCCATAGGCTGTACGGTTATAAGCATAGTTGAAGGCTTGACGGAAGTTTTTATTCAGAACTGCTTCTTGGGTTGATTTCTTTTCGATATCTGAGGACTTAGAAGTGAAGTTATAAGATTTTCTGTCCAAGTTGAAGTTCAAGTAATAAGAAGTTGCGTTTTGCATACTATAGATAATGTTATCCTTATTGCTCTCTTTAATCCCTTCAAAGCTTGAACTATTAGGATAGAGACGAGCATAACTATAGACTCCTTCTGCAAAGTTACGTGCTAGTGCATCTTGGTCACTACCATCATAATAGGCCAATTTCACATCATCCACAAAGACATTTTTTTCATCCCAGTAGTTGGGATTTTTCTTGAATTCGATAACAGATTTTGAAACAAACGATTTCATCAAGAAAGGTCCATTGTACAAAATACTAGAAGGGTCTACCTTACCAAAGTCATCCCCTTTTGATTTTAGGAAGTCTGCATTGACAGGGAAGAGAATGGTTGAAGTTGTTTTAGAATTCCAATAAGGTTCTGGACGTGTCAAAGTATACTGAACTGTTTGGTCATCAATAGCCTTAACACCGACTGTTGAAAAGTCAGTTGTTTTCCCGTTGATATAGTCATCCAAACCTGCTACAGAGTCTTGAACCAGGTACAAGGCTTCGGATTTTTTATCAGCAGCATATTTCAAACCTGTCACAAAGTCTTGGGCCGTTACAGGGGCGTATTCTTCACCCTCATAAGTATACCATTTTGCATCCTTACGCAATTTGTAAGTATAGGTCAAACCGTCCTGAGAAACAGTCCAATCCTCTGCCAATGATGGAACATAGTTACCGTATTGGTCATTTTCCATCAACCCATCCACCAAATTGGTCACGATGTCATTGGTTGTTGCACGGTTTTCTGCAAGATAGTTCAAACTAGATGGATCGTTCGAATAAACATAGTTATATGTTTTAGTAGCGCTACTTGAATTTCCACATGCGCTCAGTAAGATACCTGCGCTTAACACGACACTTGCAAGTGTCAGATACTTGGCCTTAGACTTTTTCATTTCCAGAACCTCCTGTTTAAAAGTTTTGTCTTATTATACAGCTTTTGTTTTATTTAGTCAAGTGATTTCTGAAGAAAAACTTAAAAAAGCATATTTTTTGCTCTCGATTTTAGAAAAAGTTCTCTTTTTTTAAGAAAAATGTAGTATAAAAACCTTTCTGTTAAAGAAAGGTTAAATTTATTACTTTTATTTATAAATCTTTTTACGATATTTTCAATCGTGTACGAAGACGGTCTGCTTGAGCTTTGCCGATTATCTTGTCTAAGAGTCGTGTCCGTAGGCTCATCAAACCATAAAGACCTCCTCCAAGCCCTCCGATGAGAGCCACATAAAGGAAACTCCAGAAACGTCCACTTGGTTGGAAGACAAAACCGAGTAGCCACTGCAAGAAGCCAACTAGGATAAACATGACAAGTGTCAAGATGGTAATCAAAATGGTTCGCTTCAAGATTATCTTTCGACGAGCACCCGTTACCTGGCAGATGTCACGGTACATCAAGACATTCGGAATAATCAAACCGATAGTCGTTGAAATCAAGGGACCATAGCTATGGAAAATAGCAATGGTTGGCAATTGCAAGACAATCTTAGCAATGGAACCATAGATAAAGTATAGAACTGCCTTGCGGTTTCGGAACATGGCCTGAAGCATAGGAGACAAGACCATATACAAGCCTAGGATAGTAGACTGCAAAACTGCAAAGACAAACAAGCCCATGGCCAGACTATCTGGCTTACCGTAAAAGACTGTATAAAGAGGCTCCCCTACCATGACCACTCCAACCGTTGCCGGTAGTAGAAATAAGAAGAGCATGGTGAGGCTATCTTGGACTAGGCGAGCCGCAGCTGGCAAGTCACCTTTTACATAGTTTTCCGTCAAAAGCGGCAAGCCGACACTCCCAATCGAAACCCCTACAGAGATTAAAATCATAGTAATTTTATTCGGATTGGCAGAGAAATAAGAAAACATGACAACCAAGTCTTCATTGCTGTAGTTGGTAAACCACTTCATACTATTGATAAAGGTCATCTGGTCTAAAATCTGGAAGAGTTGAATGGCTGACCCTGTCAGGATAAAGGGAATGGCTTCCTTGATTGTATCAACCAAGAGTCGCTTACTATTGATTTTATCCCGTGTTTCAAAAACTCTTTTAAGCAAACCTTCTTGGGCAAGGAAGTAGATCAAAACTGCAAAACTTGCCACCATCCCCACAAAGGCTGCAAAGGTCGATTGGGTAACTGCTGCTAGGTAGTCACCAGAACCCATCTTCATAATGAAGAAGGTTGCCATCAACATCCAGATAACACGGATCACCTGCTCGGCGATTTGACTCATAGCATAGGGTTTCAGGTTATTCATCCCTTGGAAGAATCCTCGGATGACACTCATAGATGGGAAAATCAAGACCGCCCAAGCCAAGCTCTGCATGATGGGAATCAGGTCTTTCCCCACACCTGACAAATCTGCTAACCAGGGAGAAAAGAGATACAAGACCAAGGCAAAGACTAAGCCCAAGCCCGTCATAAAGCTTAGGAAACTCCGAATCAAGGCAAAGCTGTGCTCTTCTTCTCGCATGGTATTGTACTTAGCCACTTGTTTGGCGACCGCAACTGGGATACCCGCTGTCGAAATCAGCAAGAACCAGGCGTAAATATTGTAGCCCATGGTAAAGAGCCCATTTGCCTTGGCAGCATAGGTCCCCATCCAGATATACCAGGGAATAATGTAGATAGCACCAAGGAGGCGACTAATAAAGTTACTAGCTGTTAGCCAAGCAGTTCCTCGCAACATCTGGGCTTGCTGGTGATTGTTTTCGTTAGACATAGCTTCCTCATTCAATTTTGATAACTAGGAAAAGTTCCTTATCTTCCATTATAAACTTTTCCTTGTTACTTGTAAAATTCGGGCTTGAAGTTTATAATAGAAAGTATGATTAAGATTGAAACCGTATTAGATATTTTAAAGAAGGATGGCCTTTTTCGCGAGATTATTGACCAAGGACATTACCACTACAACTACAGTGAAGTTGTTTTTGATAGCATCAGTTATGACAGCCGAAAAGTAAAAGAAGGGACTCTTTTTTTTGCAAAAGGTTCTGCCTTTAAAAAAGAATACCTCCTATCCGCTATAACGCAAGGATTAGCTTGGTATGTCGCAGAAAAGGACTACGAAGTCGGTATCCCCGTCATCATTGTGAACGATATCAAAAAAGCCATGAGTTTGATTGCTATGGAATTTTATGGAAATCCACAAGAAAAACTCAAAATTCTCGCTTTCACAGGGACAAAAGGAAAGACAACAGCAGCTTACTTTGCTTACCACATCCTATCTCAACGCTACCCAACAGCTCTCTTGTCAACTATGAACACAACTCTGGATGGCGAGACCTTCTTTAAATCTTCCTTCTCAACACCAGAAAATATCGATCTTTTCGACATGATGGCTCAGGCTGTTAAGAATGGAAGAACCCATCTTGTAATGGAAGTCTCTAGCCAAGCCTATCTTGTTCATCGAGTCTATGGTCTGACCTTTGATGTAGGTGTCTTTCTTAACATCACTCCTGACCATATCGGTCCGATTGAGCATCCTAGCTTTGAAGACTACTTCTATCACAAACGTCTCTTGATGAAAAATAGTCGAGCAGTTGTCATTAATAGCGACATGGACCACTTTTCTGTATTGAAAGAACAAGTAGAAGATCAAGAACATGACTTCTATGGTAGCCAGTCAAGTAACCAAATCGAGAACTCCAAAGCCTTTAGCTTTTCAGCTACAGGTAAACTCGCTGGTGATTATGATATCCAACTCATCGGCCACTTTAACCAAGAAAATGCAGTTGCTGCAGGACTTGCCTGTCTTCGTCTAGGTGCCAGTCTAGAGGACATCAAAAAAGGGATCGCTGCAACCCGCGTTCCTGGACGTATGGAAGTTCTCACTCAGAAAAATGGAGCCAAGGTCTTCATCGACTATGCCCACAATGGTGATAGTCTGAAAAAACTGATTTCTGTTGTTGAAACTCATCAAACTGGAAAGATTGCTCTGGTTCTCGGTTCGACTGGAAACAAGGGTGAAAGTCGCCGCAAAGACTTTGGCCTCCTCCTCAATCAGCATCCCGAGATTCAAGTCTTTCTCACCGCGGATGACCCCAACTATGAAGATCCAATGGCCATTGCTGAAGAAATCAGTAGCTATATCAGTCATCCTGTTGAAAAGATTGCCGATCGTGAAGAAGCCATCAAGGCAGCGATGGCCATCACAAATCAAGAACTAGATGCCGTGATTATTGCTGGTAAGGGAGCTGATTGTTACCAAATCGTCCAAGGAAAGAAAGAAGACTATCCTGGAGACGCAGCTATCGCAGAATGTTATCTATAAAAAAATCAAGGGAAACATTCCCTTGATTTTTTTAGTCTTCTTTCTTAAATGAATTTTTAAGACCTTCAACGGCACCTTCTACAGCACCTTTAGCATCTTCAACAACTTCTTTTGCTTTGGCAACTGTTTTTTCAACAGTACCTTCTGCTTCTGTCTTGCTATCACCAGTAACTTTACCAAATCCTTCTTTGATAGCACCAGTTGCTTGATCCAATTTATTTTCAAGTGACATAGTTCTGTCTCCTTTGCTTTTAATACGATAAACGTTATCGCTTACATTCAGTTTATGCTTATTCTTTAGCAAAGTCAAATAATCTGCTCAAAAGCAAGCAATTAAGGCAAATAGAAAGTCAAGCGTTCCTTGTCGAAATCAACAGCCAACTCATACTTCCCTTCTTCGTTTTGAACAATATAGCCTAAGACGACTAAACTCTCAACGAAAATATCACGCCGTTTCTGCATGAGCTGGTCCTTTTTGAGGAACTTGAGTAAAAACGTCGTCATATACTTGAGAGCATACTCAGGATTGACATCTCCCAAAATGGCATAGAGTTCCTGCTGTTTTTCCGTCAAAGGATATTGGTGCTTGACCTTGTAGAAATAGTTGGATAGGATCATTTTTGTCCGCACAAAGTCGGTCTTTTCAACTAAAATGGCTGCATTGGTTTGATTGCGCAATTCTGTCTCAAAAGTCTTCTCCAGTAAGGCTTGATAGACTGGACTGTCCTCTCTGATAAAAATTTCTTGGTCAAGGCATAAACCATCCGTAGATTCTAAAAAAGGGAGATTGAGGGAATAGCGTTTGTTTTCCCTTAGGATCAAACCTGCCTTTATATACTCTTCCATGAGTTTATCAACTGCCACATCTGGAAACTGAGCCTTAATTTCTCGTAGAATCACATCGTCATGCTGGTCCAGATAGTCCACCAAATCTATAAAAAATGGCTGTCGAGTCAATCGGGAGGGATTAAAAATCTGAATCATGAAGATTCCTTTCTTTACATTCTAAAAGAGGAGATGCTGCCAACTGACTGGGATTGGTTCCTGGTTGATTGAGAGGCACAGGAAGTTCGAGTTTCCTGTAGTATTCTCTCCAAAAATCACTAATCTCCTGCTCCCCGTCTCCAAATTGCATCGGAATAGTCTCAAAAATAGGAAGAATTTCCGCGATATACTGGGAGCAGTAAAAGCCAGACCCATCTGGATATAACGAGCTATTATAAGGAGCACCTAGATGCTGGCAAGCCATCTTCTTTACCAAGTCAACTTCCAGCTCTGGATAGACATAAAGATCGTAGAGATGAGTCGGTTCAAAAAAATCAGCAGGTTCTTGACAAATAACACCTGCTTGCCCACTAGCATGGTAGATGAAACCATCCAAAAAGATGGCTACATGACTATAGTACCCCGTAGAAGCCTGGATGGCTTGCCCCATATCTGAAAGGTCCTTCACAAAAATCAAATCACCATTTTCTAACATCTTTCTCTCCTAGAAAAAAAGGAGCCGAAACCCCTTTAGCTATAAGGAAAACATCGTTTTCTCGTGTCAATCTCTAGTCAAATGATTACCATTAAAATAATTCATTAACTATATTCTAAGAATCACTCTAGCTGAAAATAATAAAGTAGCACCAAACTTCCAAAAGACAGGGCTAAGTAGAGGATCCCTATTTGTAATCCATACAAATACCAAAAACTACCACTAACCAAAATAAAAATCGATGTATCAGCAACGAGGCGACGCCATTTTTTAAAAGCATGTGGAGATTTTGGCGCCATATATCGTGCCCAAAATAAGATTAATAGAACTGCTAGAAGAAAAAATAGGAATTTTTCCTGCCAAGAAATTTGTATCACAGACACGGAGAAAAGACCAAGTATTGCGACAATCTCAACCAAAAAGCGCAGTCCTTCAATCAATCGCATCATGCTATCACCTTCTATGAATAGTCAAATTAACAGTTCCAAATATTCCTTAAGAATTACCCATTAAAGCTTTCAGTCAACTGAGGCACCACTTGTTTCTTACGTGAAACAGCACCTGGAAGGAAAGCGTGGTTGTTTTCAAGTTTGAAGTTGAAAGCTGCTTCGACCTTGTCCATGTTTGATCCAAGAGCAAGGATTTCTGAGTTTGAGTTGACGATGTCTGTAATCATCAAGACAAAATCTGAGTAGCCGTTTGCTGCATTAGCTGCTTGCATTGCTGCTTCGATTTCTGCTTGGCGTTCCAAGACTTCAGCAATATCAACTGTATTGACTTGGGCAATACGAACCTTATTTCCATTGAGTTCAAAGGTCTTAGCATCGATGTCAATCAATTCTTCAGCAGATTTGCTTGCCAAGTTAGTACCAGCCTTGAGCATAGCAAGACCGTACTCTTCCAAGTTGACGCCTGCTAATTCTGCCAATTCTGGAGCAATGACTTTATCAGATGGGTGAGTTGTTGGTGATTTCAAAAGAAGGGTATCTGAAATCAAACCTGAAAGCATCAAACCTGCGATTTCTTTAGGAACTGCTACACCGTGTTCTTTGAACATGCGGTAAACGATTGAAGACGCAGATCCAACTGGTTCCAAGCGCATGTAAAGTGGGCTTGCAGTTTCAAAGTTAGCCACACGGTGGTGATCCACAACTCCGTAAACTTCTACTTCAGCGATATCTGACACTGATTGTTGGAATTCATTGTGGTCAGTCAAGATGACTTGTTCTGCACCTTCTGCTTTAGCAGATGTGATGACTCGTGGTGCTTCTACACCAAAATAGTTCAAAACGAAAGCTGTTTCTTCATTAGGAGTTCCAAGTGCTACTGCTTCTGTGTCCAATCCATAAGCCTCTTTTGCAAGATAAGCAAAGGCTACAGATGACCCGATGGCATCTGAGTCTGGATTTTGGTGACCAAATACTAGAATCTTAGACATGATAATACCTCTTTAAATTTATTCATCTTATTGTAGCACTTTTTTCCTCTTTTGACAAAAGTAAGAGGAGCCAAAGGACTCCTCGTTAGACATCAATATGGTTGACTAGATTTTTCTCTTGATTTTCAGATAAAAATCGTTCTTTCTGCGGGCGTTTCTTTCGTTTGAGGAGAGCTTCGGCAGACATGGCTTCTTCCTTAGTGGCAAAACCCTGAGCATAGATGAGTTTGACTGGCAAACGAGCTCGGGTATACTTGGCTCCCTTACCACTATTATGAACGGCAAGGCGCCTCTTCACATCCGTTGTATAGCCCGTATAGTAAGAACCGTCGCGGCACTCCACCACATACATATAGGCTTTATGATCCATAGTAAATCTCTTGAATTTCTGGTGTATAGGAACCATCATCATTGTGAACAATGAGTGGTGGCAAGACCTTAAAGCCACTTGTCGATCCATCCTTGATAGCTTCGATTAAGAGCATATTAGCCTCCTTCTCACGTTTAGGATAGACAAATTGCAGGCGCTTGGGTGCCAAATTATGGCGTTGAAGCATGTCTAAGATATCCAAGAGCCGATCTGGACGATGAACCATGGCCAAACGGCCATTAGACTTGAGAATACTCTGAGCACTACGGCAAATTTCTTTTAGGTTAGTCGTAATTTCGTGTCTGGCCAGAAGGTAATGTTCACTCTCGTTCAGATTGGAATGCGGATCCACCTTAAAATAAGGCGGATTGCACAAAATCATATCCACCTTACTTCCCTGAATGTGGGCAGGCATATTTTTCAAATCATCACAGATGACCTGCATCTGCTCTTCCAAGCCATTCAACTGAACCGAACGCTCTGCCATATCCGCCAAGCGCTCCTGAATCTCTACAGATATTATCCGCGCCTGAGTACGTGAACTAGCAAAAAGTCCCACTGCACCATTTCCAGCACAAAAGTCCACAATTAAACCCCGTTTAGGGAAGCGAGGAAAGCGTGATAAAAGAACACTATCCACCGAATAGCTAAACACCTCTCTATTTTGAATGATCTTGATATCTGTCGAAAAGAGCTGATTGATTCGCTCTCCTGGTTTTAATAATTGTTCTTCTTTCATACTTTCATTATAACAAATTATGATAATATTACAAATGATTTAGATAATCGTATTTATGGCTTCTTCTTTAAATGCTCCAGTGCCTCACGCGTCCAAACAGGCATCATTCGTCCAAGTGGTGCAAAACCGTGCTTGATCCGATCATTAGAAAAACGTCTCCGTCTTGGCAATTGATGTTTTTCCTCTTCCAAAGTACGGATAGAAAGACTGGCCTTCCCAGTGTATTCGTCAAAATCCACCACCTGAACTTGGACTTCATCGCCAATTTTTAAAATGTCATAGATATTTTCAATAAATCCCGTCCGAATCTCCGAGATGTGAATCAGCCCTGTCACCCCTGTCTCTAACTCAACAAAGGCACCATAGGGCTGAATTCCTGTAATACGCCCAGTTAGCTTATCACCAATTTTCATTCTAGTCCTCAATTTCAATCGTTTCAATTACCACATCTTCAACTGGCTTGTCCATTGCACCAGTCTCAACAGCCGCAATGGCATCCAAGACCGCAAATGATTCTGCATCTACCAATTGCCCAAAAACAGTATGGCGACGATCAAGGTGAGGAGTTCCACCTTGTTCTGCATAGATCTCAGCGATTGGTTCAGGCCAACCACCACGCGCAATCTCTTTCTTAGAGTACGGTAAGTGTTGGTTTTGCACGATAAAGAACTGACTTCCATTGGTATTTGGACCCGCATTGGCCATAGAAAGAGCGCCACGAACATTATAGAGTTCTTCTGAAAATTCATCTTCAAAAGTTTGTCCATAAATGGACTCACCACCCATACCAGTACCAGTGGGGTCTCCACCTTGAATCATAAAGTCCTTGATAATACGATGGAAAATAACACCATCATAGTAGCCATCTTTTGAAAGAGCAACAAAGTTGGCTACTGTTTTGGGAGCCTGTTCAGGGAAGAGCTTGATACGCAAGTCTCCGTGATTTGTCTTAATAGTCGCCAACGGACCTTCTACTGTTTCAATGTCTACTTGTGGGAAATGCAATTCTTTTTCTACCATACCAAATCCTTCTAAGGCATCAAAAATGCCATCTTCTTCTACTGTTTTTGTAATATAATCTGCTTTTTCTTTGATTTTTTCATGGGAAACTCCCATAGCAATACTGATTCCAGCATAATCAAAGAGTTCCAAGTCATTGAGACCGTCTCCAAAGACCATGACATTCTCTGGTTTCAAGCCTAAATGCTCCACCACCTTGGCTACACCTGTGGCTTTTGAACCTGAAATCGGCACGATATCAGATGAATGTTCATGCCAACGCACCATGCGAAGTTTATCTGATAAAGACTCTGGTAGGTGCAAGTCATCCCCTTTTTCCTCAAAGGTCCACATCTGGTAAATGTCCGCTTTTTCATGAAAATCTGGATCCACATCCAAGTTTGGATAAATGGGATCAATAGCCTCACTGATCAGTTCTGTTCGCGTGGAGAGTTTGGCGTCATGACTACCAACCAGGCCGTACTCAATTCCCTCTTCCTTCGTCCAAGAGACATACTCCTCAACATCTAACTTCTCAATCTGATGCTGATAAATGACCTGGCCTTTTTTATCTTCTATATAGGCCCCATTTAGGGTTACAAAAAAGTCCGGCTTGAGCTCACGAATCTCTGGAACAACACCGAAAATACCACGTCCAGAGGCGATTCCTGTTAAAATTCCTTTTTCACGCAACTGTTTAAAAACAGTAGGAATTGTAGCTGGAATAAAACCTGTCTTTGACGTACGCAAGGTATCATCAATATCAAAAAAGACGATTTTAATCTTCTTTGCCTTGTATTTTAATTTCGCATCCATCTCTCTACCTCTTTTCCATCACTCTTTCCATTATACCATAAAGCTGATGAAATTCCTTTTTTGAAAAAAGATGAAAATCCTATCAAAAAGAGAGCTCGTAAAACTAGCCCTCTCTTTTCATCCTAGAACATCTCTAGAGCAATCATGGTAATCATCGTTGCATCATAGTAGTTGTCCAAAGGTAAATCTTGTGTGAAAATGTATTTATTTTGCTGAAGAAGTTTCAGATAGCCTTCTCCCTTGTCAGACGCATAGGTAATCGGTGCCAAGAAACTACCTGCCTGGTATTGATTGAGGGCAGTTCCATTCAAGTCATAACCAGCATAAATACGTTGCTCTTTCATAAAGAAATCCATCATCTTTTGAACGAGTTTTTGGCTTCTTTCATCCTGACTCTGAGACAAGTGATATGGCAAACGACAAGCGTTATAAGAATAAGCCCCATCGTATTGAGATTCGATAGTGTTGGCATCAACAAGGTGCGCCCCTGACTTCTCAGCCCAGATAAAGTCTGGCAAGAGACCCGTATCAGAATGAGAACTGATTTGCTCCAGTTGCCCAAGCATCTTATCCTTAACGTCTAACCACTGTTTGTTTCCAGTCAGGTCATAGAAAGATTGGAAATAGCGAGGAAGAGTATCAGACGTCCGCATCAAGTAATAATAATCGGAATCCTTGTTGGCTCAGTTCCCTACTGTCAGAACACCTGTCTCTTCATTGTAATTGTATCGAAGAATATCTTCTAAGATTTTTTTAGCTTGCTCTTGGTATTCCTGCGCCTTATCCGGCCACTGCTTGGCAGCTTCAATCAAAGAATAAGCGATGTAGAGATCTCCATCAGTTGCGTTTTGCTTCTCAACCGTTTCACTACTATTTGTGATCACTTGCTTCCAAGACATCAACTGCGTTCCCTCGATACGATGATTTTGGTAATAGCGATAAAGATTCTCAAAATCTGCTTGTGTCGCTTGCCCTTTTTGGGCTGCTAAAACCGTTATGAGCATGCCATAACTTTGGGCTTCAGATAGAACTGTTGTTCCCTCCGAATCACTCGTCGTACGAACATAAGACTGATTGCCTTTTGTAACAAGGAACTGCTGGCTCCATTGGCTGTAAATTCGATTACGCATCTCGATTTTAGTCCTTCCTCTTGCTAAAAACAAGGCTAAACAAAAGATAGAAAGGATGAGCACAAACCAGACATATTTTAATTTATTCGTTTTCATAAATCCTCCTATCCTGCAAATCGCTTGGTTTTAACCCACTTGGTTTCTTTTCGTCGGAGTACTTTGTCCAGCACGATTGAAGAAATGGAATCAATGGATACAACGATAAACATCTGTGCGTAAGAGAAATAGGCCGCCAAGGCTAACCAGATTTGTTTTGTCGTCGCTTGTCCAAACTGACTTGCTAATGCCGTCATAATTTGCATCAAATAGAGACCAATCATGAGAATCCAGTTAAAGAGCATGAGCTGGGCAATGTAGATATTGTCCGCATCAAAAGCGAACGGAACCCTGATATCTGGGAAGAATAGGTTAAGACAGATTGCTAGCACATTCGCTAGGAAAATCAAATCCGATAGAACAATGGCAAAGTTAAACCAAAAGAAAACACACGAATAGTTAAAAACTTCTAATTTAACACGCCAGTTTGCTCTGCCAAATAAATGCTTAAAGTTTGAAAGAACAACTTCATAATTTCCTTTCGCCCAACGTTTCCGTTGCATATAGTAACTCTTTAAGGTTTCAGGTTCTTGTTGGAAAGCCTCTGAATTATAGGCAAGGGCAATCAATTTACCACTCTGCATGATTTTGAAGGAAATATCGGTATCCTCGGTTAAGGCACCATTTTTCCAACCACCGATACTCTTTACAAAGTCGGTTTGAATGATAAAGTTGGTTCCTGGGATACGCCCAATTTTAAAGAGATGCCACATCCCAACGTGGTGCACGCGCTGAGTAACAACGATTTCCTGGTTAATACAACGAGTCAAGAAATTTTGATTAGCGTTTCGAGTCTTGTTGCGGCCGAAAGATGCCACATGACGTTCTGGATCCTTCATCACTTCTTTGACAAGGAAATAAAGGGCATTTTTTTCAGGCATGGCATCAGCATCATAGACACAGATGTATTCACCTGTTGCCATCTCCAAAGCATCGTTTAGAACGCCCGCTTTTCCTCCCGTACCAGTACGGTCGATAATAGTCAGATTTCTTCCTGCATATTCAGGCATGGCTTGTACAGACAAACACTCTGAATAGGTGTTGTCCGAACAGTTATCCGCAAACAAGAGCAACTCCACACGGTCGTGAGGATAGTTCATATCTAAGATAGCTTTTGCCGTTTGGGCAATAACCACATCCTCATTATGAGCAGGAACAACAATGGTGACCTTCGGATAATAAGGTAGCGGCGAAGTGTCTACACGAAAATCACTGTGTTTAAACCAAAAGTGTACTGCCGAAAAGAGAATTACCAAGCCCCATGCCAGAGAAATCCAAATTGTAAGCAAGGTAAAAATCATTAACATTTGACTAATCATGATTCACCGCCTTAAAATTTTTGTTTACTCGATGGTAAAGAATATTGTATGCAATAAATAGTATGATAAAACAAATGCCAAAGGCGAGACTGAGTCCCAAAGCAATACCAAAAAATAGTTCGGTTAAAGTCATGTTTCCCTCCTAATATTCTACAATTACATCTGTCTCTAGTTGACGTTTGAGATGACTGGCGACATCCGCGTAGTCTTGGTATTTATCTTTATTATCAGAGTTAATCACCAAATAGCCTGTTTGGAACTGAATTCCTTGATTGCCATCTTCTCCATGAAAAACTAAACTGCTCAGTTTCTCCTGCAAACCATTCAAATAAAGTTCCTTCAAAGAATGTTGGTTAGTACTAGATAGAACGAGAAAATTACCATCCGAAACATAATAAAGCTTATCATTGTAACTCAATTCCTGAGCAATCACCTCTTGAATGCGACTGAGCATCTGGTTATGTTCTTTCGGTTTAATCTGGAAGAACAAATCTTCATGTGACCAATGAATCAATAAGGACTGTACCATCACATCACTTTGTTCAGTGACCATCGCTTGGTAATCTACTCGAGCTTCGTCTTCCTGTTCTTGTACCTTTGAGGCCACCTTGAAGAAATAATAACGAACTTTAAGTAGAATCCCAATCAAAAGTGGAAAACTGATCAATAAGAAGACCAGTTGCATGATTGGGATATAAACCACACCCGCAACCAAAACGATAAGTCCAAAACCAAATGCTAAGATAAGAGTCCAAGTAAGCAAAAGGTCAGATAATACCAACACGGCAAACAAGGCTAAAGCCAAAAACAAGATTTGTTCTAAAATGATTGCTCGAGCATACAAAAAACAAAGCACCAAAAGAATGACCTCACAAGCAAGCAAAGCCATAAGCCAGTTTTTAAATTGACTCCAATTTTTCATTTTATCTTATTTCCCCCCTTTGAATTCAGACACAGAAGTCGCTGCCCCAAAGTACTGTTGAATGGATTGTACGATTCGTTCAGAGGCTCTTCCATCTCCATAAGGATTTGGTGCCTGAGACATTTGTCTATAAAGAGTTTCATCTGTTAAGAGTGCTACCATCGCTTCTTTCACACGTACTGGATCCGTACCAACTAGCTTCAACGTACCTGCTCTTACTCCTTCTGGACGTTCCGTAGTGTCACGAAGAACAAGGACAGGTTTGCCGAGAGAAGGCGCCTCTTCTTGAACACCTCCAGAGTCAGTCATGATAAAATAGCTTCTTGAAGCCAAATTATGAAAATCAAGTACATCTAAAGGCTCGATCAAGTGAATACGATCGTGACCAGATAAGATATCGTTTGCTGCTTCTTGCACAGCAGGGCTAAGGTGAACAGGATAAACAACTTCAATTTCCTGATGAAGATCGACCATCTCACGTAAAGCTGCAAAGACATTTCTCATTGGTTGACCTTGATTCTCACGACGGTGCATGGTTACCAATACAAGTTTCTTATCTGGATCCAATTGATCTAGAACTTCATGATAGTAATCCGATTGAACGGTTAGTTTCAATGCATCAATGGCTGTATTTCCCGTAATGACAATAGCAGACTCAGGGTGATTTTCCTTGAGGAGATTTTCTTTACTCTCACTAGTTGGAGCAAAATAAAGATCCGCTAAGTTATCAGTCATCTGACGATTCATCTCTTCTGGGAAAGGAGAATACTTATCAAAGGTCCTTAGGCCAGCTTCAACATGGCCGATACGCACCTGATTATAGAAAGCAACTAAACTTGCTGCAAAAGTTGTTGTTGTATCTCCATGAACAAGAATTATATCTGGAAGTTCTTGCTTAACAACTGGATCAAACTTTTCTAAAATTTTTCCAGTAATATCTAAGAGGGATTGATTTTTTCCCATAATATCCAGATCATAATGTGGCTCGATGCTAAAAGTTTCAAGAACTTGATCTAGCATTTGGCGATGCTGAGCTGTCACAACTGTGATCGTCTCAATGCTGTCACTATGTTTTTGCAATTCTAACACTAAAGGGGCCATTTTAATAGCTTCTGGTCGTGTTCCAAAAACAACCATCACTTTCAGTTTCTTCATTATGCTATCCTTCTACTATAATAAAATTTGACACATCAGATTAATCTTTATATCGAATTATTGCGCAAATCAATTAATTTGATTATCTTAATTATTTTACCGTCAATTAATTTATATGTCAAATTTTTTCCAAATTATATTATTGCATTTAATTTAATTTTAACAATTTGTAACCTTTTTGTAACAATATTATTTACAACCTTTAAAAAGCCTTATTTTAGGAAATTTTAAGACTTTTCAAAAGAATCCGTATTTAAAAAAACTAAACCTTATATGTTTTTTTTGATATTTATTTTTATCTTGATAATTCAAACAATTATATTTTACCACTTTGAGGAATAAATCAAACAATTTCAAACAAAAAATCCCTTTTTCGAATGAAAAAGGGACTGTGATTGTTTACTATATTTAAAATTTAAACCTTATAAAATTTGTCTTAAAACAAATTTTTTGACAGATATAAAACAAGGTCACCGATATCTTCACAAACTGCATTCATGGCCGGTTGATGGTTCTGATACCAAACACCCGTCCCATCTGGAATATAGCCTCGTTTGATGTACAATCTCTGGGCAGGTCCATACCCTGAATGGAGCCCAACACCAAGGGTCACCTTATCCGATATGAGCCTAACTCGTTTTTCTGCTTCTTCCAGCAAGAGATTTCCAATACCTTGATTTTGAAAGGGCTCGAAGACATTGAAGTCTGAAAGTTCTGGAGCCATTCCAGCAAAGGGACCCTGCTTAGCATCGGGTAAAATCGTAATGTAACCCGCTACAGCACCCTCAACCTCTGCAACTAAGACTTCTCTCTCCTCACTTTCTTGCTCCTTAAAGTATTGAGTTAAAATCTCCTCTCTACTTGGCCAACCTTGGCTGATAAATCCTCGAGATAGTTCTTGTATGTCAGATTCTTGCATTTTTCTAATTGAACATGTCGTCTTCATAAGCTGCTCCTTTATAGCTTTCTCCTACCATTATAGCACGATAATAAAGATTAAAAGAAAAAACCTAGTAAGACAAAAGAATCTTACTAGGTCAACAGGGAATCCTTTCTAACAAAATCCTATAAAATCTGAAAAAGAGGTCCACTAGACCTCAATTCGCTCTCTCATTTCCATGCTCGTAAAAAAAGACCCACCCGGGTCTTAATTCGCTTTCTTATTTTCAAGCTCATGAAAAAGAGGTCCACTGGACCTCAACTCGCTCTCTCATTTCCATGCTCGTGAAAAAAAGACCCGTAAGGGTCTTTTCTTTAATCTTCGTTTACGAAAGGCATCAAAGCCATTACGCGTGCGCGTTTGATAGCTGTTGTTACTTTACGTTGGTTTTTAGCTGAAGTTCCTGTTACACGACGAGGAAGGATTTTCCCACGTTCTGAAACGAAACGGCTAAGAAGCTCAGTATCTTTGTAATCAACATATTCAATTTTGTTTGCTGCGATGTAATCAACTTTTTTACGGCGTTTGAATCCGCCACGACGTTGTTGAGCCATGTTTTTTCTCCTTTATAGTATTAATTGTCCATTAAAATGGTAAATCATCATCTGAAATGTCCAATGGATTGGTTGCTCCAAATGGATTTTCAGAACGTGAAAAGTCTGGTACTGGGTTTGCAGGTGCTGATTGACCAGCAGTTGGTGCAGAATAAGCTCCACCTGAATGTCCTTCACGCACTCCGCGGCTTTCCAACATTTGGAAATTCTCAGCCACGACTTCTGTTACGTAGACACGTTGTCCTTGCTGGTTATCGTAACTACGAGTCTGGATACGGCCTGTGATCCCGATAAGAGAGCCTTTTTTAGCCCAGTTGGCAAGATTTTCAGCCTGTTGGCGCCACATAACGACATTGATGAAATCAGCCTCACGTTCGCCATTTTGACTCTTAAATGTACGGTTTACTGCAAGAGTAAAAGTCGCAACTGCTACATTTGATGGGGTATAACGCAACTCAGCGTCACGTGTCATACGCCCTACAAGTACAACATTGTTAATCATAATTTACCTTCTTACGCGTCAAGTTTGACGATCATGTGACGAAGAATGTCAGCGTTGATTTTTGAAAGACGGTCAAACTCTTTAAGAGCTGCGTCGTCGTTTGCTTCAACGTTAACGATGTGGTAAAGTCCTTCACGGAAATCTTGGATTTCGTATGCAAGACGACGTTTTTCCCATGATTTTGATTCAACAACAGTTGCACCGTTGTCAGTCAAGATAGAGTCAAAACGTGCTACCAAAGCGTTTTTCGCTTCTTCTTCAATGTTTGGACGAATGATATAAAGAATTTCGTATTTAGCCATTGATATTTCCTCCTTTTGGTCTAATGACCCCTAGTCTTTGCAAGGGGTAAGTGAGGTTTGCTCACAATAAACTATTATACTAGAAAAACTGATAGATAGCAAGTAAAAAAGATAAAAGTGAAAAAATAACTTTATTACTTAGAAATAACATCCTCTTCCAGTTTCAAAGCTCCAGCCATCTCTTTCAAAATGAAAAATAGCAAAAAGCTGGCTAGTACTAAAATGAGCCCTAAGTAAAGGAAGGCTACTACAAATCCTAGATAATCAATCAACCATCCCGTCAGAGGAAAAATGATAATCATGCTTAGGCTGAACATCATAGAGTAGACACTTAGCATGGTTGCCCGTACCTCACTTGGGAGTCGCTTTTGTAAATCATTATCAAAAATCGGCTGAAAGAGAGCATATAAGGCGTTACTGATCAAATAAACCAAAATATAAATCAGCGGCGTACCAAAGTAGGAAAGCAAATAAGTTCCTCCCGTCAAGAGTACAAGAATGGGAAAGAGTTTTAAGGCTGAATACTTCTTTCCAATCTTACTTGCTAGATAAACTGCCCAGATATTCAAAACACTGCCCATCAACATGACCATCGAAATCTGCCACCCTTCTAAGTCAGGAAGTTGATTTTGATAGTAAAAATAAAACATGCACATCAGTGTCCCGATGATTTGGGAAAGAATCATCCAACTAAAAAGACTGGGGTTTCTCCGCAACTCCTCTTTGACAGTCCAGATTATTTTTTTCATCGTCAAACGCTCAGATTTTTGCGCTTTAACACTAGGCTCTTTTAGCATCCAAGTTAGGAAAAGAACGATTATAGAAGTAACAATCATGATATAGTAGGTCAAGTGCAATTGACCATGGACAAAAAATCCCGCTAAAACGGTCCCCAAAGACCGAGTCCCTTCTGCGACTCCTGACATAAAACTGGAGATAGACAAGTAGCGCTCTTTTAATCCAGCCTCCACAGCCGAATCATAAACCATGGCTGCACTCGTCCCCGAATCAAAATTATAAGACAAGGCACTCACCACCATAGCGAGTGCGTAAATCCAAAAATTACCTTGCCCTGCTAACATGAGAATAGACGAGGCAATCCCAGCTATTCGACTTAAATATAGATTGGTTTTATAGGAATAGCGGTCAGCTAACATTCCTGAGGGAATTTCACAGATGACACTGGTGGCATGAAAAATACTTTCCAATAAGCCAATCTGCCAAAGCGACATCCCGTTTTGACTGAGAAATAGAATCCAAAAGCTGGTAATGCCCAGAAAGGCAAAAAATTCCACACCAGCCATGAGACCGATATTCTTCCGGTAATTTCGTTTAAACATAGTTTCTCCTTTAACAAGTGTATTTGTATCTTTGTGTTTGTCACTTGTTAAGCTGTGCTTTACATGTTCTCCACCTCTTCTTTCTTCTACTTTGAAAAAACGCCCTAAGGGCGTTTGGATTCATTTTATGGTTTGATACGATGCAACATACGTGGGAATGGAATGGCTTCACGGATGTGTTTGGTTCCAGCTGCGAAGGTTATCATACGCTCGATACCGATACCAAATCCTCCGTGTGGAACTGTACCGTATTTACGAAGGTCAAGATAGAATTCATACTCTGTACGATCCATACCAAGTTCATCCATCTTAGCTACAAGGGCATCGTAGTCTTCCTCACGCATAGAACCACCGATGATTTCTCCGTAACCTTCTGGTGCGAGCAAGTCTGCACAAAGCACGCGCTCTGGATTTCCAGGAACTGGTTTCATGTAGAAGGCCTTGATAGCTGCTGGGTAGTTCATAACAAATGTCGGCACACCAAAGTGGTTTGAAATCCACGTTTCGTGTGGTGAACCAAAGTCATCGCCATGTTCCAAATGCTCGTAGTCAGCATCTTCATCGTTTTCATGCTCTTGCAAGAGGTCAATGGCTTGATCGTAAGTGATGCGTTTGAATGGCTCTGCAATGTAGCGTTTCAAGAGCTCTGTATCACGTTCCAAGGTTTCCAAGGCTTGAGGTGCACGGTCAAGGACACCTTGAAGAAGGGCTTTTACGTAAGCTTCTTGCAAATCAAGTGACTCATCGTGTGTCAAGTAAGAATACTCTGCGTCCATCATCCAGAACTCAGTCAAGTGACGGCGCGTTTTTGATTTCTCCGCACGGAATACTGGACCAAAGTCAAAGACACGGCCAAGAGCCATAGCTCCTGCTTCTAGGTAAAGTTGACCTGATTGGCTCAAGTAGGCTGGCGTTCCAAAGTAGTCAGTTTCAAAGAGTTCAGTTGAATCTTCTGCCGCATTTCCTGAAAGAATTGGGCTATCAAACTTCATGAAGCCGTTCTTGTCAAAGAACTCATAAGTTGCATAAATGATAGCGTTACGGATTTGCATCACAGCCACTTGCTTGCGAGAACGGAGCCACAAGTGACGGTTGTCCATCAAGAAGTCTGTTCCGTGTTCTTTTGGTGTGATAGGGTAGTCTTGAGATTCACCGATCACTTCGATGTCTGTAATATCCAACTCATAGCCAAACTTAGAACGTTCGTCTTCTTTGACAATTCCTGTCACATAAACAGAAGTTTCTTGACTCAAGTGTTTGATCGTTTCAAATTTTTCAAGACCTACCTCTTCACCAAATTTTTCTACAAAGTTTGGTTTAAAGGCTACACCTTGGAAGAAGGCTGTTCCATCACGCAATTGCAAGAAGGCAATTTTCCCTTTTCCTGATTTATTGGCAACCCAGGCTCCGATGGTCACTTCTTGACCAACGTAGTCTTTTACATCGATAATTGTTACACGTTTTGTCATAATCTATCTTCCTTTTTTCGTTTAACTTGTCCGAAGACATCATTACCCACTATTTTACCATAAATAGAATGTGATAGCTAGGTTCTACTAGAGAAAAATCGCGAGATTTTCGTTACAAAAAATCTTCGCCAAAAAGGCGAAGATTCTAAGTTTTATTTTTCCATAAATTGATGCAAACGACGAATCGCTTCTTTCAAGGTGTCCAAGTCAGTTGCATAACTGAGACGAACATTTTCTGGCGCCCCAAATCCTGCTCCTGTAATCAAGGCAAGACCGACTTCTTCAAGGATAGCTGTTGTAAACTCCGTAACATCGGTATAGCCCTTCATCTCCATCGCTTTCTTAACATTTGGGAAAAGATAAAAGGCTCCTTGGGGCTTGACAACTTCAAATCCTGGTACTTGGCACAAGAGAGGATAAATGGTATTCAAGCGCTCTTCAAAGGCTTGGCGCATGGTTTCAACAGAGTCTTGCGGTCCAGTCAGCGCCTCAATCGTTGCATATTGAGATACTGCTGTCAGATTTGAAGTCGTTTGTCCTGTTAATTTGCTCATAGCAGCGATAATTTCAGGATTTCCCACAGCATAACCTACCCGCCAACCAGTCATGGCATAGGCCTTAGATACACCGTTAATCACAATGGTTTGCTTGCGAATGGCTTCTGACAAACTAGAAATTGGAACAAATTCGTTCCCGTTATAAACCAAACGACCATAAATATCATCTGCTAGGATAAGGACATCATGTTCAACAGCCCAATTTCCGATAGCCATGAGTTCCTCACGAGAGTAAATCATACCAGTCGGATTCGATGGCGAATTGAGAACCAAGACCTTGGTCTTATCTGTTCGGGCCGCTTCTAGCTGCTCGACTGTCACCTTAAAGTGATTGTCTTCCTTAGCTTGGACAAAGACCGGCACCCCTTCTGCCATCTTGACTTGGTCTCCATAACTGACCCAGTATGGTGTAGGGATGATGACCTCATCACCTGGATTGACCACGGCCATAAAAAAGGTATAGAGAGAGAACTTGGCACCAGTCGCAAAAGTCACCTCGTTGGCTGCTACGGAATAGCCATAGTAGCGTTCAAAATAGGTATTAACCGCAGCCTTTAAGTCTGGCAGGCCTGAAGCAACTGTATAAAAGGAAGCTCGTCCATCTCGAATCGCTTCTACCGCTGCCTCCTGAATGTTTTCAGGAGTATGAAAATCAGGCTGTCCCAAGGTTAAGAAAAGAACATCCTTTCCCTGAGCTTTTAATGCTTTGGCTCTTGCATCACTAGCTAGAGTGACGCTTTCTTCCATTTCTAGTACACGTTTGGATAGTTTCATATGCCCTCCTTATTGGATCACTGCTCCTGTTTCAAAGTCAACCAGATAGTACTGGTTTCCTGACTTGACTTCCCAAATCGGCTTGTCCTGATAGCGACCAAAAGTGACTTTGTCAATGTCGCTAGCTCCTTTTTCCTTCGAAATCGTCGCTGCCTTGTCTTGAGAAATCCCCTTATCTAGCTGATAAACATAAATCTTGTGGTCATTCTTTTCAATCAGTACGGCAATGGCCTCTTGCTTTTTATTATGCCCCAAAACGCTGTAATAACCTTCTAGTCCATTATAAAAATCAACCTGATCTGCCTGTTCCAATTCTGCATACTGCTTGGCCAGTTTTTCTCCCTCAACCCTAGCATCTTGATAGGGTTTCATGCTGAGTGATATCAGATAAAGGAAGGAAGTGGTCATGACTAGTACTACCAGAGCAATGCCGATTCCATACTGTAAAAGTAGCTTGTTTTTTGCTTTTTTCTGTCTTAGTTTCACTCGTCTATTTTACCATCTCTCCTTCTTTATTACAAGTGAAGACGGGAACATTCTAAGAATCTTTTCCTATAAAATGTAAGTTCTTGTTTTTCTCTCTCATTATTGATAAAATACCCTTATGAAACAATATTTGAAAAAGAAAATTTCCCAAAATCAATTAGACTTGAAGACAGCTATTGTTCTCAATAAAGCGATGCGAAGTTTCAAACCTTATGAAACCAAGGCTGCCAAAGAACACGGACTAACCCCTACTCAATTTTCCGTTCTGGAAACTCTCTATAGCAAGGGAGAACTGCGTATTCAGGATTTGATTGAAAAAATGTTGGCCACTTCTGGAAATATGACTGTTGTTATTCGAAACATGGTTCGAGATGGTTGGATTTCTAGAACTTGTGACCCAAAAGATCGTCGCTCCTTTTTCCTGAAATTAACACCTGCAGGACGTAGAAAAATCGAAGAGGTTCTTCCTGACCATATCGATTCTATCGTAGAAGTACTCAGCATCTTGGAAGATGGCGAAAAGGAAGACTTAATCCAGATTTTAAAAAAATTTAAAAATTTGTGAGCAAAATTATTGCTAATTAGTATTTTTTGTTGTAACATAGATGGTAACAAAAGGGTTCGCTCTTTGAATTATAAACTAAAGGAGACACACCATGTCTAAAAAAGTACTATTTATCGTCGGATCACTACGCCAAGGTTCTTTCAACCACCAAATGGCCCTCGAAGCTGAAAAAGCACTTGCTGGCAAAGTGGAAGTTAGCTATCTTGATTACTCAGCTGTTCCCCTCTTCAGCCAAGATCTTGAAGTTCCAACTCATCCAGCTGTAGCTGCCGCTCGCGAAGCTGTTCTTGCTGCCGATGCCATCTGGATCTTCTCCCCAGTCTACAACTTCTCTATCCCTGGAACAGTGAAGAACTTGCTTGACTGGCTCTCTCGTGCCATTGACTTGTCTGATACACGTGGTGCTTCTGCCCTCCAAGACAAGTTTGTTACTGTCTCATCTGTAGCCAATGCCGGTCACGAACAACTCTTTGCTATTTACAAAGACCTCTTGCCATTCATCCGTACACAAGTCGTTGGTGACTTTACTGCCGCGCGTGTCAATGACTCTGCTTGGGCAGATGGAAAATTGGTCTTAGAAGAATCAACTGCTTCATCCCTTTCCAAACAAGCGGTCAACCTTCTTGCAGCCATCAACTAATCAAGCAAAAACCAGCTCATTCGAGCTGGTTTTATGCTTGTTTCACAAAGACGAGTTCTAAATCACTGGATAAATCAGGTTGGTAGTCAAAACCGGCAAAGCTGAGCTTACGAGCTTGCTCAATTGTTTGAACTTGCCCTTCTATCAAGGCTGTCAAAAAGGCCCCACGCGCTTTCTTTGAAATAGTTGAGTGGATTTTCAGCTGGCCTGCCTTGTTCTCCATAAATTTGAAGGTCACCATCTTTTCTCTGATTTCCTTCGAAAATACTGTTTCAAACTCTGATGACAAAAGAGAAAATATCAAGTCCTCATCCTGTAGCGCCTCATCGTAGGCTGACTTCCAATGAGTCTTTAGGGTTTTACCAGCTACTTTTAATTTCATCAAAAAGTCCAAACGGTGAGGAGCCATGGGAGATAGGGCTGGAACTACGCCATACAAAGCTGATGTAATTAAAACATGATCTTCAAGATAGGTTTGTTCAGCCTCGGTTAACCCATCTCGTTTGATGTAGCGATACATGAGACCATCAAAGAGTTTCAAAGCTGGATAGTTTTTGGCTCTTTGTTCTTTTAAGGATTGGATGCGTTCATATTCCTCTTGCGCTTTTTCGGCAGAGATTTTGTAAAACTTCTCTAGTTCTTGAGTAGAGTATGTCGCTAGTTCATCAAGGACTGCCTGACTTTCAGGACGCAATGGATACGCATCTAAACTAGGGATTTCGGTGTTCATTTCTTTTGCTGTTGGGATTAAAATTTTCATATTGTTAGTGTAGCATATTTTTCAATCACGACCAAGAATTTCATCTGAAAAACCTCGGTTTATACCGAGGTTTCTTTGTTTATTTTGGCCATCCTAACCAGATAGCCACGAGAACAAGGGCTGTGCCAGCTAAGCTTGTTAAGATAGATAAGAATTTATCTTTTTTCTCCTTGAACTGAAAAAACCTATTTTTATACTCAATGAAAATCAAAGAGCAAACTTGGAAGCTAGCCGCAGGCTGTACTTGAGTACGGCAAGGCGACGCTGACGTAGTTTGAATTTGATTTTCGAAGAGTATTATTGTACTTTAAAGGTTTTGAGATAGTTATCTTTTCCAACTTGACCTTCAAAGGATTGCCCATTTTCAAGGTAAGGAAGGTCGTCTGACACGGAAGCCTTGACTTTATAAATCTTGCCATCAACTTTGAAGAAGTAGACGGTGTCACCCTTGATAACAGCTGATTTAAGGTCTGAAACCACTCCCTTGATGTTTTCTACCGTTTCATTATCCAGCTCGAGGTCGTTTTTATTGGCATATTTGCTGAGGAGTTCATCTACTGTAGCTGCTACGATGACGTTTTGGTACTCTACTGCATCAACCAAAGCATACTCCTTGACCAAACCTGCATTGTCCTTCAATCCCATGATGTAGAGCGGTTTGTCATTGAGATTGACAAGGATAGGGAAGGTCGCCTTATAGGCTTTTTCCTGCACTGCTCCTTCTGCGGAAGCACGGGCTGATTCTTCGGTTGCTGAAGCTAGATTGTACTTGGTGATTTCACCAGTGCGCATATTTTCAAGGATAAATCCTAGATTACTTTCGTCAGCGTTGGCTGAAGTCACCCCAGTGTAGAGATAAATGTCATTTCCGATAGAAAGATAGTTATAGCCCTCGGTCGTTTGGGTAACGTTTTTCTTAGAAATCAAGGCATTCCAGAAGCCGTCTTTATACTTGCCGTTATAGTTGATTTGCTGGATGGTTTCTTCTGCTGGATAGACACGATCCACCCATTCTGGTACTTCATCCAAGCTGTATTCCTTGGTTTCTCCATTGGTGGCGTCTAAGATAATAACAGACGAAGGGCGAGGAACTCCTAGACCAAACTGCTTTTGATAAACGGTTGCTACATAGAAGGGATTGCCTTCATCATCCACCTCAAAGGATGGCGTTTTAAAAATCTTGGTCGGATACTTAATCCGAAGATGACGTTTGACATCGCGGTTAAAATACTCGGAGTCTGAATACTTCATGGGCGTTTTTAAATCCACCAATTCCGCATTTCCTGTCACCATATCAACCTTGATATACTCGCCAATTCCCTTGGACCGATTATTAAACCATTTGATCGGGTCGGCATACTCCAAAGGAGTCACCCGATAAGGTTTGCCATCAACCGTCAGCTGGGTATAAGTATCTGCTGCCACGTACTGGGAGACCTTATCCGTCAGAGAGCCTAGATAACGGTCTCCAATCTTTTCTGCAGTGCTCCGATCTAGGATTGGAACCTTACTGGTATCACTCTTAGGAAAATCTTTAAAGTCTTTTTCTGTGATGGACACCACATTAGCATAATTTTTTGCTTGGAAAAAGCTAGAGGTTACTAGGCTTACCAGACCAGCAAGGGCAAAAATGAGTCCTGCAGCCAGCAACAATCCTCCACCTAATTTATTAAAATGAAATCCTTCTAGATTGAGATCTTTGGCAACCTTGCCATGACGTACATGAACAGTTTTGAGGAGATTGGTATCCTTGCGGAAACTAAACAAAATCCCCATCACCACCAGATGCCCACAGAGAAAGAAGATGAATTCCCAACTAGTCAGATTGAAGGGTGGTAAAAATATATACCAAGTCGTTGCGATAAAAACAAGTTCAAAAAGTATGCGTTTCATCTGCGTTCCTCCTAAATAATCCGTCCTTCCAAATGATCCAGTTCATGTTGGCAGATCTGAGCCGGAAAACCTGTTAACATAATGGTCTGTTCCTGCCACTTACTATCACGATAGGAAACCGTAATCGTTTCATAACGAGTTGTTGGTCGCACCCCAGTCAAAGACAAACAACCTTCCTCTGTCTCGTAAGGTCCTTTATAGGAAAGGAGAACGGGATTAAACATGACTATGGGAACCAAGCCAAGATTAAAGATAATGACACGCTTCTGCACACCAATCATATTGGCTGCCAGACCGACACAGGTCTCGCGATTAGCCAGCAGGGTATCCTTCAAATCCTTAGCCAGATAAAGGTCTTCCTGACTTGCAGCTTTCGAGACCTGCGACAAGAATAAGACATCTCGGACAATTTTCTTTTCCATTCTCTTTCACTCCTTGCTATTTTACTTTATTATAGCACAAAAGCGGATAACTCCTAACTATTCTCCTCAAATGCAAAAAAAGCCATCCGAAGAGTGGTCTAATATATAGTAGTTAATAAAATAAAGAGGATAGTAAATGATTGTACTCTCCTCTTTCTATTTTATATATCCTTTTAAACACTTATAAAGTATACTAATTTATCAATGACTATTCTTTATGTCCTCGATATCTTGTAACATCGTTATTAATTCATCTTTATCAATTGGGTTCTCTTCATTCTCGGTTCCATTATGTAAGGCTCCACCAGAGCAACGCCCATGAATAGCATGTAATATGTCAATAATCTCCGAATTGTTTTCAATTTTCTTTAATTCATCCCAGTTGATTCGGCTTTTTTTATTACTATATTTAGTGGGGACTTGATTATTCAAAATTATTTCATCAATGGCAAATTCAACTGCTCTTCTTAGTTTACCGCAAATAAGTTGTTTGCTATTATCTGACAATGGACTTTCTGTTAATGAGTGTTTAATATCAGAGATATAAGTATTTAAGTTTTCAGTTTGTTTTAATTTTATGATACCTTTTCGAACTTTGCCTTCACTCACAGTTTCATAAAGATAAACATGCTTACCTTTATCTTTATTACATCCTCCGTTTATATTTTTACACATATGACCGAGTTTACTTGTCATGAAACTGTCGAGAAACATTTTATTATGGGTAAATATAATAATTTGATTTTCTAATGACAGTAATAGTTCGGAAAATTTATTCATAATCCTATGATCTAAACTATTGACAGGGTCATCAAAAATAATCGTACTTCGATTTTTTGAAAGAGTGATTTCAGAAATAAATAAAGCTAGAGCAGTGGCTTTTTGCTCACCCTCACTCAAGATGTCTTCAATATTTTTATTATTATTTAAAATTAACTCTGTTTGTTGTTTTCCTCTACTATTAGAACCTTGTAATTTAATAGACAGATTATTTAAACCAAGTGATTTCAAATTGTGCTCAAAAGATTTCAGCAAATCACCTGTAAGTAGGTCGGCATGCGCTTTTTTACTTAAATTACTTAATTTTGAAGTATTTATCTCAGATATTAATTTTCTTTCTTGAAATAATCTATTTGTTATATCAGCAAACTTACTAAGTTTAGTGAATTGAGAGTTCAGCGATTCTTTTTCTTCAAGAATCATTAATTGGTGATTGTATTTCTTTAAAGATTCTATTCTCCGAGACTGTTCTGAATTTAATTCAATATGCAATTGATTAGTATCATCTATTTCTTTGGATAGATTATTTAATAACTCTTCTTGTATTTTAGGTGCTTCTATAGGTTCCTGCTCTCTCAATTTACTTAAGAGTGATTCCTTATTTTTAATTATCTGCTCATTTAAAGTTATAAGTTCAGACTTTTGATCAAGGGAAAGTTGAATTTCTTCACTCTGTATATCCACCACAGAAATAGTTTGTAGTTCTATAATTTTTTCCTTTATACTTGCTGTATTTTCATCTAATTGAGTTTGGGTGGTATCTTTTATAAATTTTGAGTATGCTTTCGTTATTTCTAACGATTTTTTATCATAAGAGCGATGACAATACGGACATGTATCTTCCAGTTCAAATTCTTCGCAGTAGATTATTCCTGATTTAATAAAATTAATCCAAATATCACTATCAGTACCAGGTATCTCGCTAAAAAGTTCATACTGTTGTCTAGCAGTTGAGTGTTCCTGTCCTAGCTTCTCCCTTCTTACAACTAGATTATCTACACTTTTTTTCTCTTTCTCAAGGAGTATCATTAAGCTCTTAAATTCTGACTTTATTTTTTGGAGTTTATCAAGTTTTATTTTATTAATCTTAATAGCATCAGCTGAATTTGCTTTTTGAAGATTTTCTATAGATTTTTTAACATTTTCGAGTTGACTTCTCTCTTCTGAAGAAAAACTTTCAAAACTTTTTATTTTCTTAATATCTACTTCTTCAAATCTATCTTTTTTTAAAAATTCTCTGAAGTTCTCTGTAACCTTATCAAGATTAATATCTGGCAATGCCTCTTCATCCGATTTGATCTTTTCTTCTGATAATTCTTTTATTTTAACTATTAACTCACTTATCTCAGAAAAATATGAAAGTGCATAGGGTTTAATTAGTAGTTCGTCTGCGTTTCTTTTCTGTAAATATTTATTAGTATATTCTGTATCAAAAACTCTAATTGAACGTAAATCTGAAATAGTCGAAGTATTTGACCAAGCGCTTGATTTTTGGGTATCATCTATACTATATTCAATATTCACATCAATATTCTTTGGAGAGTCACTAAAAATATTCTGCAAAATATTTTTAGAATTCATTTGTCCCGTCATATTATTTAGTATTCTAAAGTAACTACTCTTTCCAGTACCGTTAAGGCCATAAATGATGTTCATTGCTGGAGAGAAAGTAATGCTTTGTTCTTCCGAAAGAGCATTTACACCTGAGAGATGTTCTAATTTTGTTAAAATTATTTTTTCGTTTTTTGTACTAAAATTATTAGATGGAGATACAATATTTGGTATTTTTTTTCTTTGAAGTAAATAATCCGCTAAATCATTCTTTACATTATCATCAATAATTCCTTTGTTTTCAATAAAGAATTTTATAATATAGGATAACCAAGCATTACAATCACCTTTTTCAGCTAGATCTATTAAGTAATCAATAGCGTTGTTTTTCATATGTACTCATACTCCTCTTTTTATTTAGAAATAACTTAAAGCTACCACCTATATTATAACATATTATTAGCAATAATTCAATGTAAGTATAGCCCTTTAAAACCTGTCAACGAAACTTTAAGGTCAATTTCATCAAATAATGTTGTCAAAACTGTTTTTCAATATACCGTCTCCCGTCTTAACTAAGATTATTGTATGGGCTTAGGGCAAAATAGATATCGTCGATTTTCGAGTCGTGTTGACAAAAAAACTCCAAAAATACCAAAAAATCACTTTTTAAAAACTATTTTTCACATGACTCTGTGTGTAATTTTATCACATTTTGATTGGCATTTTTGATTAATTAGAAGGTCTAAACTGACGCACTTTTTATAAAACCAAGCCAGACTTACGGAGAAGAATAAAACAGCTTCAAACCTTCATTTTTGATTTAACTGAAAAACTTGCCGAACAACAAGAAGATAATTTGAACATCCACAAGTTTATGGCGATAATTTCGAAGTATACACAAGTTCCAGAATTAATCGTTGAAATGGTAATTAAGATGATTGACAAGATTATAATGCATAAACAATCTGGTACGAAACGCAACCGAATTATTCAAATTGATATTTACTACAGTTCCATCAAGAAACTAAACAACAAAAAAAGCCATCCGAAGATGACTTTCTTTTTAAATCGCATTCTTATCAAGACCAAGTTTACGTTGAACAAACTTGACGATTTCGACGATAAGTATCATTGAGAAGCTTCCAGCTAGAACAATAGCCCATTGTGACAAGTCTAGTTTGGTTACGTGGAAGATACCTTCAAGCGGTTCTACAACGATTGTTGCCATCAAGAGGATGAAGGATACCAAGATAGACCAGTTGAAGGTCTTAGACTTGAATGGTCCAACTGTCAAGATGGATTGGTAAACAGACTTGACATTGTAGGCATGGAATAGCTGAATCAAACCGAGGGTTGCAAAGGCCATAGTAAGGGCATCCGCATGAATGGCATGATTGTCACCCACATGAACTGGGTAAGCAATTGCAAGTCCATAAACACTCATAACAATAGCTGCTTGGAGTACACCTTGATAGATGATAGAATTCAAAACACCACCTGAGAAGAAGCTTGCCTTTCGTCCACGTGGTTTATGATTCATGACACCAGGCTCAGCAGGTTCAACACCAAGAGCGATAGCTGGGAAGGTATCTGTTACCAAGTTGATCCATAAAAGATGAACTGGCTGCAAGACGTCCCAACCAAACAAGGTTGATAAGAAGATAGTTAATACTTCAGCAGTATTGGCAGAAAGTAAGTACTGAATAGTCTTTTGAATGTTTGAGAAGACCTTACGTCCTTCTTCAACTGCGACGATAATAGTCGCAAAGTTATCATCTGCAAGAATCATGTCAGAAGCCCCCTTAGAAACCTCTGTACCAGTGATTCCCATACCGATACCGATATCGGCTGTTTTCAGAGCTGGCGCATCATTAACACCGTCACCTGTCATAGCAACAACCTTACCTTGTTTTTGCCAAGCCTTCACGATACGAACCTTGTGTTCTGGAGACACACGGGCATAAACAGAGTATTGACCAACTACTTTTTCAAAGTCTTCATCTGACAGTTCGTTGAGCTCAGCACCAGTTAAAACGTGGCCTTCTGTATCATTTGCATCAATAATTCCCAAACGTTTGGCAATGGCTTCTGCTGTATCTTGGTGGTCACCCGTGATCATGATTGGACGGATTCCCGCTTCTTTAGCCACACGAACAGCTTCTGCGGCTTCAGCACGCTCAGGGTCAATCATCCCAATCAAACCAGTAAAGATCAAGTTGTTTTCAAGCTCTTCAGAAGTAAGATTTTCTGGAATACTATCGATAATCTTATAAGCACCTGCAAGGACACGCAAGGCTTGGTGAGCCATTTCCGAATTGTTTGTATGGATTAATTCAGTGACTTTCTCATCAATCGGAGCAACATCCCCAGCTTTATCACGAGCAACACAACGTTTCAAAAGTTGATCTGGAGCCCCTTTGACTGCCACGAGGAATTTGCCATCTGGCAATGGGTGAACTGTCGACATGAGTTTACGATCTGAGTCAAACGGCAATTCAGCTACACGAGGATATTTCTCTAAGAATCCTTTAACATCGTAGCCCTTGTCCAAGGCATACTGGATGAAGGCTGTTTCCGTTGGATCCCCGATCAGGTTTCCTTCAGCATCAATCTTGGTATCGTTGGCCAAGACAACTGAACGAAGTAGTGGCATGTCCAAGCCAAGTTCAATGTCATCAGCTGAGTCATGTAGGACTGCGTCATAGAAGACTTTCTCGACTGTCATCTTGTTCATGGTAAGCGTACCAGTCTTATCAGAAGCGATGATTTCAGTCGAACCAAGCGTTTCAACTGCTGGTAACTTACGAACGATAGAGTTTCGTTTGGCCAAAACTTGAGTACCAAGGGCAAGAACGATGGTTACGATAGCTGGGAGTCCTTCTGGAATGGCTGCAACAGCAAGCGCAACAGAGGTCATCAACTCACCAAGTGGATTTTTTCCTTGAATGAAGACACCAACAACAAAAGTAACAAGGGCAATGACCAAGATAGCGTACGTCAAGACCTTAGAAAGGTTGTTCAAGTTTTGTTTGAGAGGTGTATCCGTCTCATCCGCATCTTGGAGCATGCCAGCGATATGACCCACTTCAGTGTACATACCTGTATTGACAACAACACCAAGACCACGACCATAAGTCACATTTGAGTTTTGAAAGGCCATATTGACACGGTCACCAATACCAGCATCTGCAGCGAGCTCGACTGTCAAGTCTTTTTCAACTGGAACAGACTCGCCTGTTAAAGCTGCTTCTTCGATTTTAAGAGAATTAGCTTCTAGCAAACGTAGGTCTGCTGGCACTACATCACCAGCTTCGAGAGCTACGATATCACCTGGCACCAATTCTTTGGAATCAATCTCAGCCATGTGCCCATCACGAATAACGCGAGCAGCTGGACTAGACATAGACTTGAGGGCTTCGATGGCTTCTTCTGCTTTTCCTTCTTGGTAAACACCAAAGGCAGCGTTGATGATAACCACGGCAAGGATAATGATGGCATCTGCAATATCTTCCCCACCAGAAGTTATGACGGACAAGATAGCCGCAGCAATTAGGATGATAATCATCAAATCCTTAAATTGCTCAATAAACTTGACTAGGAGAGATTTTTTCTCACCCTCTTCCAGTTCATTGCGTCCATATTCAGCTAGGCGTTTCTGCGCTTCGCTAGACGAGAGACCTTGTTCAGTTGCTTCAACTGACTTCAAGACCTCTTCAGGACTCTGAGTGTAAAACGCTTGGCGTTTTTGTTCTTTTGACATGTGTCTCCTCCTTGACATTGTGTGCAAAACAAGTTCTCTTTTAGTTTTATGACAAACAAAAAGAGACCTGTTAATCATAACAAGTCTCGCTGTTTAAGATAGTGCCGGAAAACATACTTTTCAGTATACAATTCGGAATGACGACACTATCACAGGTTTCTGCCAGCTACTCCCTTGAGTAGTACTATTATATCAAAATTTGAACAATTTTCAAGGGTTTAAATCAGATGAAACAAGACTAAATTTGAATTTTCCCTTGAAAACCAGTATAATGGTAGAATACTATATGACTAGAAAGGAAGCCCGATGAACCAATCCATGTCAAATCTCAAATTGGCAGAACGTGGAGCCATTATCAGCATTTCAACCTACCTCCTCTTGTCTGCAGCAAAATTGGCAACTGGTCACCTCCTGCATTCTTCCAGTTTGGTGGCAGATGGTTTCAACAACGTATCCGATATTATTGGAAATGTTGCTCTCTTGATTGGGATTCGGATGGCCCGCCAACCTGCAGACCGTGACCATAGCTTTGGTCACTGGAAGATTGAAGATTTGGCTAGCTTGATTACTTCCATCATCATGTTCTATGTTGGTTTTGATGTACTTCGGGACACCATTCAGAAAATCCTTAGTCGGGAACAAACACCCATTGATCCTCTGGGTGCAACTCTAGGAATCATTTCTGCAGCGATTATGTTTGTGGTCTATCTCTATAACACACGCCTCAGTAAGAAATCCAAATCCAAGGCTCTCAAAGCAGCTGCTAAGGACAATCTTTCCGATGCTGTCACCTCGCTTGGGACTTCCATTGCTATCTTAGCCAGCAGTTTCAATTACCCTATCGTGGATAAATTGGTCGCTATCATCATCACCTTCTTTATCTTAAAAACAGCCTATGATATCTTTATCGAGTCTTCCTTCAGTCTTTCAGATGGTTTTGATGACCGTCTGCTAGAGGACTACCAAAAGGCCATCATGGAGATTCCAAAGATTAGTAAGGTCAAGTCCCAAAGAGGGCGGACCTACGGTAGCAATATCTACCTTGATATCACCCTGGAAATGAATCCTGACCTATCAGTCTATGAAAGTCATGAGATTGCGGACCAGGTCGAGTCCATGCTGGAAGAGCGTTTTGGAGTCTTTGATACCGATGTCCATATCGAGCCAGCTCCCATACCTGAGGACGAGATTTTAGACAATGTCTATAAAAAACTGCTCATGCGTGAGCAATTGATTGACCAAGGAAATCAGCTAGAAGAACTCCTTGCTGAGGACTTTCTCTATATCCGTCAAGATGGAGAGCAAATGGATAAAGAGGCTTATAAGTCTGAAAAAGAACTTAAAGCTGCTATTAAAGATATTCAAATCACTTCCATTAGTCAGAAAACCAAGCTCATTTGCTATGAGCTAGATGGCATCGTCCACACCAGTATCTGGCGTCGCCATGAGACTTGGCAAAATATCTTTCATCAAGAGACTAAAAAGGAAGACAAACAGTGACCCTATCCAGTGGATAGGGCCTTTTTGATTATTCTACTTTAAGCAAAGACAGACTATGACGGTTTGGAAGATTTGCTTTTCGAAGCTTGTTTTGCCTCTTTTCTTGCTTGACGATTTTGTTCGATACGCCATTCTCTTTCATAGTACTTCATGACCTCATAGACCCTTTCAGGAAGTCCTACATCTAGTAGAAAGATTGGGATAATTAAGTCTGCTGACGGATAAAAAGGGAGAATCCTTCTCTTCAGCTGAGTTAGAAAGGATTGGGATTTCACATTTTCCTTGTTTTTAAAATAGACTTCAATCCGATAAGAATCCCTATACTTCCCTCGAATCCGAGAGAAGAAAAAGTTCTCTACGTCTGTCCAAGCATAGAAATGACTAGGTTTCTTTGGATTTTGTTTGTAGTAAAACCCCTCGACAGTACATTTCAAATATTCCTTATCGGAACTTAACAGCCTGTATGTCTGATACACGACTACTCCAGCACAAAAGAGGACAAGCAGTATTAATAACAGACTTATCGTATGAAGTCTGGTTCCCTTTTGCGAGTACAAATGGAGATAAGAGAGAGGCAGCAAGAAGAAAAGCACTGAAGCCAAGCCAAACAAGGCATTCCAAATGATTTTCTTGGGACTACGTTTAATGACTTTTTCTTCCATCATGCCAACTCACTTAAATATTCATAGCGTTCGTATTTTTCAAGGAGTGCTTCGTTTTTCTCGTCTAGCTCTTTTTGAAGAGTCGCTAGTTTACCAAAGTCGGAGCCATTTGCCAGCATCTCCTCTTCAATAGCAGCGATGCGATTTTCTAAGGCTTCAATATCGCCTTCAATGCTTGCCCACTCCTGCTTTTCTTGATAGGTCATACGCTTCTTGTCTTCACGAACTTTGACCACTTTCTCTTTTTCGGCCTTTTGGACTTGATTGGACATCTCTGTTTCAAAGGCTTTTTCATCAAGGTAGTCAGTATAATGACCAAAGAAAGGACGAATCTTGCCATCTTCAAAAGCAAGAATCTTGGTCGCTACCTTATCCAGGAAATAACGGTCGTGGCTAACTGTCAAGACAGGGCCTGCAAAACCTTGCAAGAAATTCTCTAAAACTGTCAAGGTCGCAATATCCAGATCATTGGTTGGCTCGTCCAAGAGAAGAACATTTGGTTTTTCCAAGAGCAGTTTGAGGAGATAGAGGCGTTTTTTCTCGCCACCAGACAATTTCTCAATCAAGGTTCCATGCGTCGAACGTGGGAAGAGGAACTGCTCCAGCAACTCTGCAATGGAAGTCGTAGAACCACCACTGGTCTTAACCTCTTCTGCCACTTCTTGCAGGTAATTGATAACGCGCTTGCTTTCATCTAAACCTTCAATTTGTTGAGAGAAATAGGCAATGCGAACCGTCTCACCGATGATAACTTGACCTGCTGTCGGCTCAAGACTTCCTGCAATCAGATTAAGCAGGGTGGATTTTCCCACACCGTTGTCCCCAACGATACCAATACGGTCTTTGGCCTGCACCAAGAGGTTAAAATCTTGTAAAATCGGCTTGTTTTCATAGGCGAAGGAAACATTCTGAAACTCGATGACTTTTTTCCCAATCCGACTGGTTTCAAAGTTCATGGTCAAGTCTGCCTCAGTAGGATTATCTGAAACTTCCTTCTTCAAATCGTGGAAACGATTGATACGAGCCTGCTGCTTGGTCGCACGCGCTTGCGGTTGTCTACGCATCCAAGCCAATTCTTGTTTGTAGAGTTGCTCCTTTTTGTGAAGGAGAGCAGCGTCACGCTCATCTTGCTCCGCCTTAAGGCGAACATAGTCCTGGTAATTGCCCTGATACTCGGTCAAGCCTGCTCGGTCCAACTCGAAAATCCGCGTTGATAGCGCATCTAAAAAATAGCGATCGTGGGTGATAAAAAGAACCGTCTTCTTGGAATTTTTCAAAAAAAGGGTCAGCCACTCGATGGTCGCAATGTCCAGATGGTTGGTCGGCTCGTCTAGTAACAAGAGGTCGTGGTTGCCTAGGAGAACTTGCGCCAACTGGACCCGTCTTCTGAGACCGCCTGACAATTCACCAACTGGAGTCGACAAGTCCTGAATACCTAGCTTACTGAGGACCGTCTTGACCTGGCTTTCAATTTCCCAGGCTTGTAGAGAATCCATCTCTGCCATGACCCGTTCCAAACGAGCCTGCTTGTCCTCACTGTAGTTGAGCATGATTAACTCATACTCACGAATCAACTGGATTTCCTTGAGGTCGCTGGAGAGAACCGTATCCAAGACCGTCTTGTTATCATCAAAATCAGGATCCTGTGTCAGGTAGCCAATCTTATAGTCATTCTTAGCAGAAAAAGGGCTAACGTCACCATCAAATTCTGAAACACCAGAAAGAACATCCAAAAGGGTGGTCTTACCCGTTCCATTGACACCAATCAGACCGATTCTATCCAAGTCATGGATGATAAAGGAAATATCCTTAAAAACTGTCTTGTCACCAACGGATTTGCTTAGTTTTTCAACGATAAAATCACTCATTTTTTCTCCCTCAGGTAAGCATGGATAGCTTGACGATCATTTTCCAATTCTCCATCGACAATGGCAAACTCAATCTCTGTTAAAATCTCTCCCAAGTCTGGTCCTGGCTGGTAACCATATTCCTTAATCAAAATTCCACCATTAATCTGGATTTCTTTCTTATCATGAATGGTCAAACTCTGGTAAGTTTCTTTGATAGCTTGTGGATTGACTTCTTTTCCTTGGGCCTGACGAAGATTTTCTGCCTGTAAAAGTAAATCCAAGTCAAAGCGGTAACAATCGCGCTTGCTCAATTCTCCCTTTTCTCGCAAAGCCAAAATGGTCAGCAAATCCTGTACTTGCTTTGCAAACTGGCGTGAGGTTTTCCAAGCTTTCAAAAATGGCTGCGCATCTTTAATCTCTAAGGCCCACAATAGAGCCGCCCAAGCTTGTTCGGAAGATTCAAAAGTGAAATCAGTCTCCAAATCAAACAGTTTGTTGAGCTTGTCCTGGCTCCCTACCATGTCCGGAAGATAGTTATAAGCTCGACTCTCAATCATGGAAGCCAGACCAACTCGCCAAAAAGGTGCCAGCAAGAGTTTATCAAACTCAACGAAGGTGCGCTCCACAGAAATTTTCTCCAAGAGTGGCGTCAAAGTCTTCATCGCTTTAAATGTTTCTGGCTCAAGTTCAAAACCAAGACTGGCCTGAAAACGGAAACCACGCATAATCCGCAGAGCATCTTCGTTGAAACGTTCACTAGCCACTCCAACTGCTCGCAAGACTTGATTTTTCAAATCTTCTAATCCATAGAACAAGTCAATGATTTCGCCTGTCTCATCCAAAGCGAAGGCATTGACTGTGAAATCACGGCGCTTGAGGTCTTCTTCTAGCGAACGCACAAAGGAAACCGCACTGGGTCTGCGGTAGTCCACATAGACATCTTCGGTCCGAAAGGTGGTTACCTCATACTCCTCGTCCCCATCTAAGACCAAGACAGTTCCGTGCTCGATTCCAATATCGGCTGTTCGCGGAAAAATCTGCTTGGTCTCCTCTGGATAAGAAGAAGTCGCAATATCCACATCGTGGATGGGACGATTGAGGAGGGCATCTCGAACAGATCCCCCAACAAAATAGGCTTCAAAGCCTGCTTCTTTAATTTTTTCTAATACTGGTAAAGCCTTCTGAAATTCAGAAGGCATTTGCGTTAATCTCATAATAAGTGTTCTAATCCATAGACAAGCTCATGACACTTGACAACTTCTTTGATTCCCAAATTGACCCCTGTCATGAAGGAGCTGCGATCATAGGAGTCATGACGAAGGGTCAATCCTTCTCCCTGATTGCCAAAGATAACTTCTTGATGAGCTACTAAGCCTGGCAAACGAACTGAGTGGATCCGCATGCCATCAAAATCAGCACCACGAGCACCTGCAATCAATTCTTCCTCATCAGGCGCACCTTGCTGGATAGACTCTCGCACTTCCGCCATCAACTCAGCCGTTTTAATGGCTGTTCCGCTCGGAGCATCTTTTTTCTTGTCATGGTGGAGCTCGATAATCTCCACATTTGGGAAATATTTGGCAGCCTGCGCCGCAAATTGCATAAGCAAGACAGCGCCCAAGGCAAAGTTAGGGGCTATCAAGCCACCCAAATCTTGTTCACGGGAAAATGCTTTTAGTTCTGCAATTTCGTCACTAGTGAATCCTGTTGTTCCTACGACAGGAGCAAAGCCATTTTCAAGAGCAAAGCGTGTATTTTCGTAGGCAACGGCTGGTGTAGTAAAATCTACCCAAACATCCGCTTCAAAACCAACCAAGTCAGCCTTATCATTGAAGACAGGAATTCCCTGCCACTCTGACTCAGACTCAAAAGGATCCAAAACTGCGACCAAGTCCAAGTCTGGATCAGCTAAGACCATCTGACAAGCAGCTTGGCCCATCTTTCCCTTAAAACCGGCAATAATTACTCGAATACTCATCTCTACTCCTGTCTAAGATACAAAGCTTGTAAGAACAATTTAGACGATTGTTGTATAGCTCAAGGCGATACTACCTTCTCCAAGGTGGGTCCCAATGACACTACCAAAGGGTTCAATTGGAATTTCAGCAGTCACACCACTCTCCATCAAAAGCTGACGTAAATCCGCTGCCTTTTGAGGAGCGTTCCCATGAATGACTGTTATACGGTAGTCCCCGTCTTTTGTCAACTCCTTGATGATTTCCACCAAACGTTTGATTGCTTTCTTTTCTGTACGAACTTTTTCGTAAACTTCAATCACTCCTTGGTCATTAAAGTAAAGGATAGGCTTGATACTGAGGAGATTTCCTAAGATAGCTGCTCCATTTGACAAACGTCCTCCCTTAACCAAGTGGTCGAGGTCATCTACTATGATAAAGGCTGAATTATCAGCAATTTGGATAGCCAATTTCTCCTGAATCTGGGCAAAATCATCACCTTGTTCTGCCCATTCAAAGGCACTCTCTACCATAAATCCTAGAGGGGAACTTGTGATATGGGTATCTGGAAAGGCAATGGTCAAGCCATCATACTCTTCCAACATGTATTGGATGTTCTGATAAAAACCTGAAATTCCTGACGAAAGAAATAGTCCCAAGACATGGGTATAACCCTCATCTTTCAAAGAACTAAGAATCTCATCCAATTTGGCAATACTTGGTTGACTAGTTTTAGGCAATTCTACAGACTGAGCCATTTTTTGATAAAATTCCTCAGCAGTCAGATTGACACCTTCAACATACTCCTCTCCATCAATATTGACAGGAATATCCAAGATAAAAAGATTCTCTCTTTGCAGCGTCTTCTCCTCTAAATAGGCTGAAGAATCTGTAATGACAGCTAATTTCATGACTAAAACTCCAAATTGATCCCTGGAAGATCCAAGGCGATTTCTGTTACTTCATACGTCAAACGGTTGAGCATGTTCAAACATGGACGTGCCAAGGTTTCGACTTCTTCTTGGTTAAATTCGCTTGGTTCGTTGACAATGCGACCTTCCACATGGTTAACTTGAGAAATTGTTCCGCTGATGACAAATTTGTCAAAGACAATCATGAAACTCAAGATAACGACTAAAGAAGTCACTTGGTTTTCTTGGTCATGTTGGAGCAACTGAAAGTTCACGTCTACCTTGGTTTCAGGAGCTCCATTTTCATTTTCCCATTCAAAGTTACGAGCATCAAAGTGATACTGGCTAACAAATTCTTGTTCTCGTTTAAGATTCATTTTTCTCTCCCATTGCTACAATTTACTATGCAATTGTACCACATTTTTATCATTTCATCTAGTTTTCTAGGCTTTAGTCAATTCCGATTTCATCTTTAACAACAGCAGCAATTGTATCTACGTAGTAGTTAACTTCTTCTGTTGTTGGGGCTTCTGCCATGACGCGCAAGAGGGGTTCTGTTCCACTTGGGCGGACAAGGATACGACCGTTCCCTGCCATTTCCTCTTCCATCTTTTCGATGATAGTTTTAATGGCTGGTACTTCCATGGCTTTTTCTTTCATGGCATTTTCCACTCGGATATTGACCAGTTTTTGTGGGTAAATCGTCACTTCTGATGCCAGTTGAGACAAACTCTTACCTGTTTCTTTCATGATTTTAGTCAATTGAACAGCTGATAATTGACCATCACCAGTTGTATTGTAGTCCATCAAGATAACGTGACCAGACTGTTCACCACCAAGGTTGTAGCCTGATTTTCTCATTTCTTCAACGACATAGCGGTCACCAACAGCAGTCACTACCTTGTTAATGCCAGCACTCTCCAAGGCCTTATGGAAGCCAAGGTTAGACATAACCGTTGTCACGATGGTGTTTTGAGCCAACTGGCCTTTTTCAGAAAGGTATTTACCGATGATATACATGATCTTATCACCATCGACGATCTCGCCATTTTCATCGACAGCAATCAAGCGGTCACTATCTCCGTCAAAGGCCAAACCAATAGCTGACTGGCTTTCTTTAACCACTTCTTGAAGAGCTTCTGGATGTGTAGAACCTACATTCAAGTTGATATTCAGACCATCTGGTGTCTCCCCAATAACAGTTATTTGAGCCCCAAGGTCTGCAAAGATTTGACGAGCACTCGTAGACGCTGCACCGTTTGCTGTGTCCAAGGCCACTTTCATTCCTTCAAGAGGAGTTCCAGTTGAAACAAGGTAGCCTTCATACTTACGTAAACCTTCTGGATAGTCCACTAAGGTTCCCAAACCTTCGGCACTTGGACGAGGAAGGGTGTCTTCTGTAGCATCTAGCAAGGCTTCGATTTCTGCTTCTTTTTCATCATCAAGTTTGAAGCCATCCCCACCAAAGAATTTAATTCCATTATCAAGGGCTGGGTTGTGACTAGCGGAAATCATGACACCTGCACTGGCTCCCTCAGTTTTGACCAAGTAAGCTACTGCTGGTGTTGCAAGGACACCGAGTTTGTAGACGTGAACCCCTACAGAGAGGAGACCTGCCACTAAGGCTGATTCTAACATTTCTCCTGAGATACGTGTATCACGTCCTACAAAGACTTTAGGGGCTTCTGTTTCGTGTTGGCTAAGAACATAACCACCAAAACGTCCCAGTTTAAAGGCCAATTCTGGCGTCAGTTCTACGTTTGCTTCTCCACGGACTCCATCGGTCCCAAAATATTTACCCATTTTATTTATCATCCTTTTCTACTATTTTGTTTAGTCCTGTTTAGACGAGTCTGGTTTCGTTTCTGAACTCGTTGAAGACGAACTGCTGGTTGAAGAGCCCGTTGACGAGGTCGTTGACGAAGAACTCGAGCTAGACGATACTGTTTTGGTTGTAATTTTCATTGTAGTGTTAAATGGCATAATGACGCTTGGCAAGACATTTCCATTTTTATCGACTGCTTGTAGAGGAACAGAAGCCGAATAATTACCTGTTATCCGTTCACTCGTTGGCAAGATGGCAATGACACGATCTACTCTAGAGAGAGTTTCCTCATCACTAATAACCGTTACTTTTTCATCTGATACAGTGACTGTATCAATTTTCACACGAGAATCAATCTGACTAGGGTCAATCTCCGGCACAACGATTACATTATCACGTTTTGCTTTTTTACCAACCTTGACTGTTATCTTTTGCGGTGTCGCAACAGCCGTCAAACCGCTCGGAAGATTTTCAATGGTTAGAGGAACTTCGATGGTTCCTACACTGGCATCAGAAAGATCAGCTGTCACCTTAAATTTGCGGGTGCTTTCCTGCATCTCACTCGCCAAAGCAACTCTATTTGACCCTGTTAGAAAGACCGTCACCTCAGATGTAAAACCACTGATAAAATACTGATCACTGTCATACTGAATATCAATTGGGACATTAAGAACTGTGTTCGTATAAGTCTCCGTCCGCACCTGTCTGGCACTGTTGCTATTCTGATAGTTTGTCAATGTTGCATAGATAAAGAGAATGCAGGCGAAAAAGAAGGAAGAAATGATGTATAGACTATTTTTTCTCATGTTTCAATCCTCCTAGCAAGCGCTCTTTCAGACCTTGCTTTTTCTCTGATGTTGGAAGTAAGATTCTTCTCAATTCAGATTCAAACTCTTCCAAGGTCAAATCATGCTTAAAGACTCCATTATAGGTGATGGAGATTCCACCCGTTTCTTCCGAAACCACAAAGGTAAGAGCATCTGACACTTCCGACAAACCAATCGCCGCCCTGTGACGCGTTCCAAACTCCTTGGAAATCCCGGTATCTTCAGTCAAGGGTAGATAGGCTGAAGTTACAGCAATTCGGTCTTCCTTGATAATGACAGCACCATCATGCAAGGGAGTATTGGGAATGAAAATATTGATAAGCAATTCAGCCGAAATTTTGGCATCTAAAGGGATCCCTGTCGAGATGTATTCCTGCAAGGTTCTCACTCTCTGAACCACTACAAGCGCCCCAATCTTACGAGGGCTCATGTATTCAACTGATTTCACAAATGCATGAACCATCTGCTCTTCCGCACTAATAGGGGCATTGGAGAAGAAATCAGTAGCCCGGCCCAATCGCTCCAAACCAGTCCGAATCTCTGGTGAAAAGATAACCACCGCTGCAATCACCCCGTAGGTGATGATCTGATTGATTAACCAGGAAATAGTCGTTAAACCAATCATATTGGAAAGAATCTGGGCTAGAATAAAAACTAAGACTCCACGGACCAATATCATAATCTTGGTGCCTGCAATAGCTTTAGTAAAATGATATAAAATATAAGTCACAATGAGAATATCAATCAGATTGGTGACTATACTCCAAGGACTTGAAAACAAACTCGTCCAGTATTGTAAATTGGATAATTGTTGAAAATTCATCCTTGGCCTCCTCCCTGTCAAAACACTTTACTCATTATTATACCATTTTTTGCCCATTTTTTCCCTATCCTACCTCATTTTAAATTAAGCAAAAATATGATAAAATAAACTGATTAGAAAAAACGAAGGAGAAATCATGTCTCAACTCTATGATATTACTATTGTAGGTGGCGGTCCTGTTGGTCTCTTTGCTGCCTTTTACGCTCACCTACGCCAAGCCAAAGTCCAAATCATCGACTCCCTTCCCCAGCTAGGTGGCCAGCCCGCCATTCTCTACCCTGAAAAGCAAATCCTTGATGTGCCAGGTTTTCCAAACTTAACTGGAGAAGAGCTGACCAATCGCTTGATTGAACAGCTAAACGGCTTTGATACCCCTATTCATCTCAATGAAACCGTTCTTGAAATTGAGAAACAAGATCAAGGCTTTGCCATTACAACCAATAAGGGGAGTCACCTGACTAAAACCGTCATCATTGCTATGGGTGGTGGCGCCTTCAAACCACGTCCGCTCGAATTAGATGGCGTTGAAAACTATGAAAATATCCACTACCACGTTTCCAACATTCAGCAATACGCTGGCAAGAAAGTGACCATCCTTGGTGGGGGAGACTCAGCTGTGGACTGGGCTCTGGCTTTTGAAAAGATTGCCCCAACTACCCTTGTTCACCGCAGAGATAACTTCCGCGCCTTGGAACATAGTGTGCAAGCCTTGCAAGAATCATCTGTAACTATCAAGACACCGTTCGTCCCTAGCCAACTTCTCGGAGATGGAAAAACACTCGATAAACTAGAAATCACCAAAGTCAAATCAGATGAAACCGAAACTATCGACTTAGACCACCTCTTTGTCAATTACGGCTTCAAATCATCTGTCGGCAATCTTAAAAATTGGGGTCTGGACCTCAACCGTCACAAGATTATCGTCAATAGCAAACAAGAATCCAGCCAAGCAGGTATCTATGCTATCGGCGACTGCTGCTACTATGAAGGTAAGATTGATTTGATCGCTACAGGACTGGGTGAAGCTCCAACAGCTGTTAACAATGCCATTAACTACATTGACCCTGACCAAAAAGTACAACCCAAACACTCGACCAGTTTATAATAAAAGAACCACGGATCAACGATTCGTGGTTTTATAGTTCATCTGCAATCTTGTTTATTTTTCTGAGTCTGTGGTTGACACCACTTTTGGTCAGGGGATTGCTCAGGCTATCCGCCAACTGCTGGATAGAGTAGTCTGGGTGCTGGATCCGTAAGCGAGCCACCTCCTGCAAATCCACTGGTAAATTTTCCAAACCCATTCTATCTTTGATTTTACTGATATTGTTGATAGTCTTCATACTAGCAGAAACCGTTCGAGCGATATTGGCTGTTTCAGCGTTATTGGCTCGATTGAGATCATTACGGGTTTCACGCAAAATCTTGACGCGCTCAAAATTATCACGCGCCTGCATGGCCCCAATCACAATCAAGAAATCCATAATGTCTTCTGCCCGCTGGAGATAGGTAACTGCACCTTTCTTTCGCTCAATAACCTTAGCGTCCAGCAAAAACTGCTGGAGGAGAGAGGCCAATCCTTGTGCATGGTCCAGATAAACGGAACTAATCTCCAACTGATACTTACCAGACTCCGGATCTCGGATGCTACCATTTGCCAGAAAGGCCCCACATAAGTAAGCACGACCAGCTTCTTCATCTGCTAAAATATCAGGATCAATGCCTGTCTCCAAACCAAAGAAAGAATCCGCAAGTCGCAAATCAGCCAAAAGCTCCTGCACCCTCTCATCGGTATAGACCGTGTAGACACGATTCTTGCGAAGATTGCTTCTCTGATGGTGTCGAATTTCTGACTTAATCTCATAAAAATGGAGAAAGGACTCATAGAGATGCCGAGCCAACTTAGCATTTTCAGTCACAACAGACAAGGTCAGGCCAGAAGTCGAGAGACCGATACTGCCAGACATCTTGATGATGGCAGACAATTCATGACGACTGAGATGGTGTTGACCAAGAATTTCTTCTTTTACTGCAACTGTAAAACTCATTTTCTCACCTGTATGATGCGCATCAATTCGTCTACAATCAAATCGCCATCATGGAAGGCTCCTCCATTTTCCAAACGAAGGAAGTTGGATGAAATCACACGAGGAACCTGCTTGCAAAGACCAGCAAAATCATGCTCTACCTGAACCAAATATTCATCAAAACGGTTGGTATCCATGTATTCTCTAGGAACCTTCTCGATATTAACTAAGACCGTATCGATAAAAGGCCGACCTAAGTGTCGATGGAGGACTTCCACGTGGTCACTGTCTGAAAAGTACTCTGTTTCCCCACGCTGGGTCATGATATTGCAGACATAGGCGATCTCTGCCTTAGTCTCCAAGAGAGCCTGCCCAATCTCCTCAATGACAATATTGGGCAAAATCGATGTAAAGAGGGAACCAGGCCCCAAGACGATCATATCACTCTCGAGGATAGTATTGACCACTCGACGGCTGGCTTGGGGTGTTTCATCATCCAAGGTATTGGTCACATAGACATGGTCGATCATACCTGGATGATCTGCAATGTGGCTCTCACCTGCCACCTCAGAACCATCTTTAAAGACTGCATGCAGTGTCAAAGGCTGATCGCTTGAGGGGTAGATTTTTCCTGTTGTGTGGAAAAAGAGACTTAGCAGCTGCATGGCATTATAAGTGGACCCTTGCATTTCAGAGAGCCCTGCTATGATGATATTCCCCAGTGGATGACCCGCAAATGCTCCGGCCTCTTCTGAGAAACGGTACTGAAAAACCTTCTCATAAAACTTGGGCATATCCGACATGGCCACAAGGACATTACGGAGATCACCTGGTGGTGTCAGCTGTTGGATATTCTTTCTTAGCTCACCAGAAGATCCACCATCATCAGCTACCGTTACGATGGCTGCGATCTCAACATCCTTTTCTCGCAAACTTTTCAAAATGACGGGGATACCTGTTCCTCCACCAATTACCGTTATCTTTGGTTTTCTCATGAACGGTTTACCGTTTCCTTTCTTCTGTCTTTGTCACGATGGCTTTCATTGACAGGCCAGTTTTTAGCAAGGTCCTCAGCGATTCGTTTTGCAAAGGCAACACTACGGTGCTGTCCACCTGTACATCCTACTGCAATGGTTAAAACAGACTTGCCTTCTTTTTTGTAACTTGGCAAAATGGGTTCAATCAAAGCGAGTAAGTGCTGATAGAAACTTTCAGACTCTTCATGATTCATCACATAGTCATAAACTGCTTGATCCTCACCTGTCTGATTGCGGAGTTCCGGAAGGTAGTATGGATTTGGCAAAAAACGGACATCAAAGACCAAGTCTGCATCGATAGGAATACCATACTTGAATCCAAAAGACATGACCTCGATACGGAAAGACTGGGCTTGTTCTTGGTCTGAAAATTGCTCAGCAATGGTTTTACGAAGTTCACGTGGGGTGAGTTCTGTCGTATCCACCACATTTTGGCTCATGTTTTTCAAAGGTGCCAAAAGTTCACGTTCCAGCTTAATGCCATCTAAAATTCGACCATCTGCAGCAAGTGGGTGACTCCGTCTGGTTTCCTTGTAACGGGCTACCAATTCCTTATCTGCTGCGTCTAAAAAGAGGATTTTGAAGTCCAAATCATCTTGGTTTTCCAATTCATCCAAAACAGCCTGAATCTCTGAAAAGAAGGAACGACTACGCATATCGACTACTAGGGCTAACTTATGGTCATCATCCTTGGTCTCTACCAACTGCAAGAACTTTGGTAAGAGGGCTGGTGGCATATTGTCAATCGTAAAATATCCCAAATCTTCGAAGGATTGAATGGCTACCGTTTTCCCTGCGCCACTCATCCCTGTCACAATTACCAGGTGAAGTTGTTTCTTTGTCATCTATCTCTCCTTATATCAAAAAAAGTTTGGCAGAGCCAAACTTCAACTAGCTTATCCAATCTCTGCGATCACTTCAATTTCGACTTTTACATCACGAGGAAGACGTGCAACCTCTACAGCTGAACGAGCTGGAAATTCCTCTTTAAAGGCAGTCTGGTAAACCTCGTTAAAAGGAACAAAGTCATTCATATCGCTCAAGAAGCAAGTTGTTTTGACAACGTGATCAAAGTCCGTTCCCGCTTCAGCCAAAATAGCACCAATATTTTTCAAAACTTGTTCAGTCTGTTCTCGGATCGTTTCTCCTACAATTTCTCCAGTTTCAGGTGAAAGAGGAACTTGACCGCTCGCAAACAAAAGATTGCCAACGATTTTCCCTTGAACATATGGTCCGATAGCCTTTGGAGCCTTGTCTGTATGAATTGTTTTTGCCATTTCTTTCCCTCACAATTTTTCTAATATTGCATTCCAAGCCTGATCCATCCCTGCCTTGCTGACAGATGAAAAGAGGATAAAGTCATCACTTGGGTCAAAGTTTAATTTCTTTTTGATTGCTGATTCGTGCTTGTTCCACTTACCACGAGGAATCTTGTCCGCCTTGGTCGCAACGATGATAACCGGAATCTCATAATACTTGAGAAATTCGTACATCTGCACATCATCTGCTGACGGGTCGTGGCGGAGATCCACCAAACTGACAACCGCACGGAGATTTTCCCGAGTCGTTAGGTACTCCTCAATCATGCGCCCCCACTTTTCACGCTCCTTTTTAGAAACGCGGGCATAGCCATAACCAGGCACATCCACAAAGCGCATCTTGTCATCAATGTTGAAGAAGTTGAGTAACTGGGTCTTCCCAGGTTTTCCTGATGTACGAGCAAGATTTTTGCGGTTCAACATGGTGTTGATAAAGCTAGACTTGCCGACATTTGAACGCCCTGCAAGGGCAATCTCTGGCAGGTCATCCTGCGGATAGTGGGACTTGTTTGCCGCACTGAGCAGGATTTCAGCATTGTGTGTATTAAGTTCCATAGTCACCTCTAGGCTGTTTCTAGGATGGGTTTTTCCGTTCCATCGACAGCTTCTTTTGTGATGCGGACCAATTTCACATTTTCTTGACTTGGCACTTCAAACATAACATCTAGCATGGTTTCTTCGATGATTGAGCGAAGACCACGCGCACCAGTTTTGCGTTCAATAGCCTTATTGGCTATTTCCTGAAGGGCTTCATCGTCAAATTCCAACTCAACATCATCATAAGAAAGCAAGGTTTGGTATTGTTTCACCAAGGCATTTCTTGGCTCTTTCAAGATGCGAACCAAGTCATCGACCGTCAATTGCTCAAGAGCAGCAAAGACAGGCAAGCGTCCAATCAACTCAGGGATAATACCGAATTTTTGAATGTCTTCAGCGATGATTTCTTGCATGTAAGAGCTGTTTTCGTCAATCGCCTTGTTATTTTGGCCAAAGCCAATAACTTTTTCACCCAGACGTTGTTTAACGATTTCTTCGATGCCATCAAAAGCACCACCCACGATAAAGAGGATATTCTTGGTATCCACCTGAATCATCTCTTGTTGTGGATGTTTGCGTCCTCCTTGAGGCGGCACGCTAGCGACAGTTCCCTCGATAATCTTGAGAAGGGCTTGTTGTACACCTTCACCCGAAACATCACGTGTGATCGACACATTCTCGCTCTTCTTGGCAATTTTGTCAATTTCATCTACGTAGATAATCCCACGTTCTGCACGTTCGATGTTAAAGTCAGCAGCCTGCAAGAGTTTGAGGAGGATATTTTCTACGTCCTCACCCACATAACCAGCCTCAGTCAGAGCTGTCGCATCTGCAATAGCAAAAGGCACATTCAAGCTCTTAGCCAAAGTCTGAGCCAAGAAAGTTTTCCCAGAACCAGTTGGGCCAATCATCAAGATGTTTGACTTCTGCAAATCCACATCTTCTGACTCTTCACGCGTATCATGGAAATTAATGCGTTTATAGTGATTGTATACAGCCACTGCCAAGGCACGTTTGGCACGATCCTGACCAATCACATAGTGGTTTAAGATATTTAGGAGTTCGATTGGTTTTGGTACTTCAGACAAGTCTGCCAAAACTTCCTCGGCCAACTCCTCCCGAATGATTTCCTGGGCCAACTCCACACATTCATTACAGATAAAGGCGTTGTTCCCAGCGATTATTTTCTTTACTTCTTCTTGGCTTTTGCCACAAAATGAGCAATAAACCATCATATCATTTTTCCTATTTGTAGGCATGATTTCCTTCCATTCTAATTTATCATTCTATCTAAAATAAGGTCATATAAAAAGCGTGGACACTGTTGACCAGATTGGTAAAAGCATTCAACCAGAGTAAGGCAGACAGTCCATAGCGCTTCTTACGAAAAGCCTGTGCTCCAGTCAAAATACAGATCACACACAAAAAAGCTGTAAAAAATCCAAATATACTGCGCTCCATTAGACTTCCTTTCTCTTTCGGTATTGGATGGTAAAATCATAGTTGTTTTTCTCATCTCGGGTGTAAGATTTGCTTGCAACCGTCTCAAAACGAGATAAGTCAAACTCCTCAGGGAAATATGTATCTCCCTCCACCTGAGCATGAATCTGCGTCACGATAATTTCATCTAAATAAGGCTCAAAAGCCTGAAAAATCTGCTTTCCGCCAAGGATATAGAGATTTTTTTCCTGACTCTGATACCACGCTAAAACAGACTCCACATCTTGAAATACGAGCGCCCCATCTATGACTTCTTCGCTATTGCGCGTTAAAATCAGGGTTTGCCGTTTTGGAAGCAGACGACGTCCCATTCCATCAAAGGTCACTCGTCCCATCAATATAGCATGATTTAAAGTTGTTTCCTTAAAATGTTGCAACTCTGCTGGCAAATGCCAAGGGAGACGATCTTCCTTCCCAATCACACCTTTTTCATCTTGGGCCCAAATGGCTATGATTTTCTTTGTCATGCTTCCGTCCTTTTTATTGATACTACTATTTTATCAAAATTCTCCCAAAAAGGCTGTTTTGAAACGCGCGCAAAAGAGAGAAAAGGAGCAGGCTTCATTTAGCCTGCTCCTCTCGTCCCTAGGACATATATTTTTTTGCTTCTGATTCGATTTTTTCGACCACTTCCTGGATACTCAGTCCAGTTGTGTCAAGGTAAACTGCATCCTCAGCCTGTTTGAGAGGTGAGGTTTCACGATGACTATCCTTGTAGTCACGCGCCGCAATCTCTTCTTTCAGCGTTTCAAGGTCTGTTTCAATCCCTTTAGCAATATTTTCCTTGTAACGACGCTCTGCTCTTTCTTCAACAGAAGCCACTAGGAAAATCTTGAGTTCAGCTTGTGGTAAAACAACTGTCCCGATATCACGCCCATCCATGACGATACCACCTTGCTGAGCAATCTCTTGCTGGAGCGAAACCAGTTTCTCACGCACCTCAGGAATGGCAGCAATGCTTGAAACCTTGTTGGTCACTTCATTTTCACGAATCGGATGAGTAATATCAACATCCCCTACAAAAACAAGTTGCTCACCTGTTTCTGAACGTCCGAAACTAATGGGGTGTTGGTTAAGAAGCTCAAGAAGTTGGTCTACATTTCCTGCATTCAACTGGTGTTTGAGCGCTATATAAGTCGCAGCACGGTACATAGCACCTGTATCGAGATAAGTATAACCAAAATCCTTAGCGACAATCTTTGCGACCGTACTCTTGCCACTCGAAGCTGGACCATCGATAGCAATTTGAATTGTCTTCATGACCGACTCCTATCTTGTCTTAATCACATCACCTGGGTTGGCAAACCAAGATCCAGATGACATATGAGAAGGATTTAGGGATTCTAGCTGGGCAATGGAAATCCCTGCACGCTGAGCAAGAGCTGCCTCTCCCTCTCCAGGCTGTACTGTAAGTGTTCCTTCACCCTCTGCATGTTCTTCCGAACTGCTTTCTGAAGGTGTTGATTCAGAAGAAGCTGTTTCCTCTACCTTGCTACTTGAAGATGATGATGCTTCCACTTTAGAACTTGAACTTGTAGAAGGAGACGATGCATCATAGAAGTCCTTCAAAGATGAAGTACGATTGCTTCCTCCGGTTGATAGGTAAATCAATACAACTACCATCGCTACAACGATTACAAAGAAGAGGCTGGCTAGAACCGTCAAGACACGATTCGCAACAACGCCTTTCCCTTTTTGTTTCCGGTGTCGACGCTCTGATCTTGTTTCTTCCTCATTGTTTTCGTAAATATCTTCTTGCCACGGTTCTTTTTCCATACCTTACTCCTTGTTTTTTTTACATTTTCTTATTACAATATAAATATGAAAGTCACACTTATACCCGAACGGTGCATCGCCTGCGGGCTTTGCCAAACTTATTCTGAACTCTTTGATTACCATGATAATGGAATCGTTCGATTTTACGATGATCCAGTTGAATTGCAAAGAGAAATCGCTGAGACCAGCGATGTTCTGGAGGCCATCAAAAATTGTCCTACACGTGCACTTCTAAAAGATCCATCGTAGGAAGCAGGGAATGAATGTTATTGATTTTTTCTCATTTTTCCCACACTTATTAGTTTAGCATATTTCTAGGTAAAATTATAGTCTTTTTTGGTTATTTTTTTCCTTCAATAATAGAAAGGTCACTTTTTTCTTTGACGAGATAGAGTGGTCTTTTTTTGGTCTCTAGATAAATCTTACTGTAACTTATAATCTAAATTTCTCAATGAGAATAGACTCCTACCATTCTATTTCCTTTACTTTCTTAACAAATTCGTCCCACTCTTGTATACAATCTTTGGATAAACATATATCCGTATAACTGAACGATAAATCTTTAATATTCTTCCACCAATCAAAAGAATTTCCCTCTTTTTCTGATTCTATTCTTTTGTTAACCATTTCAATAATTGTGTTATCTATCTCTTCCCTGTCATCTAAACTTAGAAATCTCCATTCAATTCCATTTGTATAAATTACTTTTTTATACCATAAAAGATCTCCAATAAGTTGTCCCATCTCTCTAGTTAAATGTTCAGAGCTGTTCGATAAGGTTGATTTGATTTTTTCCTCTGTAATTAAAGGATACTTTAAATTCTTAACTTCCACGCACCCTCGAAGTTTCTTCCATTCTTTATTTTTTATACTTTTTCTGGATTTGTTTTCATAAGTCTTATCTAAAATAACTATATCAGGAAAATTACTTAGACCATAATATATTTGTCCCATATTACTCTTTCTTCTTCCGAAAACATATCTTTTTGATAAACTATCTTTTAAAGTGGGCTTAATTATATCAGCAACTATAGGATACAATTCAGCCTCTACATAATTTTGGTTCTCTATTAGCCCGATTTCTTCAGTATAATCCTCTTTATTTAGCATAAAATAATCCTCCTAATTTTTTTATTTCTTAAGTTTCCACTTTTGCAGTAAATATCCCTACATAAATCCATTATACCGTATCAAATCCCTAGTTACTTTAAAGACCACCAAAAACCACCAAAATTCCGGAGTAAAAGAATTATAAAAACAAAAAGTAACTACACTAGATAAATTCTATCTTTGTTTTGACTTACCATCACTTTTTTCTTTGACGAGATAGAGTGGTCTTTTTTTGGTCTCTAGATAAATCTTACTGATATACTTACCGAGAATCCCAATCGTCAGGAGTTGAATCCCTCCAAGAAAGAGAATGACAGCCATCAGAGAGGTCCAGCCAGATGTCGGATTTCCCAAGATAAGGGTCCGAAACACCACAAAAACAGTCATCATAAAAGAAATAAAACAAGATAGGAGTCCCGCTACAAAGGCTATACTCAAGGGAAAATCTGAAAAGTTAAGAATTCCTTCAATCGAGTAGAAAAAGAGTTGTCTAAAACTCCAACTGGTCTTGCCAGCCTGTCGTTCAACGTTTGGATAATCAAGATAGTGCGTTTTAAAACCCACCCAGGCAAAGAGTCCTTTAGAAAAACGATTGGACTCGGTCAGGGTCAAAATAGCATCTACCACAGATCGTCTCATCATGCGAAAATCACGGACACCTGAGGGCAGAGCTACTGGGCTAATTTTTTGCATGAGGCGGTAAAAGAGGTCAGCACAGAAACTGCGGAAAAAGGGTTCTCCCTCCCGACTAGTTCTCCGTGTTCCAACACAGTCTATATCTGCATTTTGGTCTAGTAAGGCTTTCATCTCAAGTAGCATACTAGGAGGATCCTGAAGGTCTGCATCCATCACGACCACCAAGTCTCCAGTTGCATGCTGCAAGCCTGCGTATAAGGCTGCCTCTTTCCCAAAATTTCGTGAGAATGAGACATAACGGACCGTAGGATTCTGCTCCCGATAGGTCTTCAAAAGCTGCAGGGTCCCATCGATTGAGCCATCGTCTACAAAGACATATTCGACATCTGCTCCCAAGTCAGGAAGCAGAGCTTCCACAGACTGATAAAAAAGAGGAAGTACTTCCTCTTCGTTTAGACATGGGACGATGATTGAAATCATCATCTTAGTCTTCAAATCCATTTGGATGCTTGCTTTGCCAACGCCATGCGTCTTCACACATTTGGGTGATGTCGAGTTCTGCTTCCCATCCGAGCTCTGCTTTGGCTTTTGCTGGGTCTGAGTAGCAGGCAGCGATATCACCTGGGCGGCGTTCTACGATGCGGTAAGGAATAGGACGTCCCACTGCTTTTTCCATATTTTGGATAATTTCAAGAACGGAATAACCTTTACCTGTTCCAAGGTTATAAACATTAAGACCTGAACCTTTTTGGATTTTTTTCAAAGCTGCAACGTGACCTTTAGCTAAATCGACAACATGGATATAGTCACGAACCCCGGTTCCATCTTCTGTATCGTAATCATCTCCAAACACTTGTACTTGTTCTAGTTTGCCCACTGCTACTTGTGAAACATAAGGCAAGAGATTGTTTGGAATTCCGTTAGGATTTTCTCCCAAGTCTCCACTTTCATGCGCTCCGATTGGATTAAAGTAACGAAGCAAAACCACATTCCATTCTGAATCTGCCTTGTAGATATCCGTCAAAATTTCCTCTAGCATGAGCTTAGTACGACCGTATGGATTGGTCACTGAAAGCGGAAAATCTTCTAAGATTGGAACTGTATGAGGGTCTCCGTAAACTGTCGCAGAAGAACTGAAGATGATGTTCTTACATTTATTTTCTTCCATAGCTTTCAAAAGACTAACAGTTCCTGCGATATTGTTGTCATAGTAGGCAAGAGGGATGCGGGTTGATTCGCCAACAGCCTTCAAACCAGCAAAGTGAATGACACCAGTCGGTTCTTCCTGCTTGAAAATATCTCTGAGTGTATCTGTATCACGAATATCTGCCTCATAAAAAGGGATCTCAACTCCTGTGATTCTTTCAACAACTTCTAAACTTTTACGATTGCTATTGACAAGATTATCCACCACAACGACTTGATGACCTGCTTGGATCAACTCAATAACAGTGTGGGTTCCGATAAATCCAGCACCACCAGTTACCAAAATCTTTTCTTGCATCTTTCTTCCTCGATTCTCGGATTATTTTTTCTTATTTTATCATTTTTGATAGGGAATGTCATTTGACATCCTAAACTACCTGCTAAAATTTCAGTAAAATTTTATTCGCTTTTTACTCGTTTGACATAGTTTTCAATTGGATATTTTACTGGATCCAAAGTCAACTCCTTGTCTTGGACAAGTTGAGCTAGATGATATCCGATGATTGGACCCGTTGTGAGACCTGATGAACCTAGACCACTAGCCGCATAGGCACCTGCTAAGCCAGGTACTTCCCCAAAGAAAGGGGAGAAATCACTGGTATAGGCACGGATTCCTACTCGCTCACCTCTTTTAGTAGCTTCAGCCAAGGCTGGGTAGTATGGCAAGGCTGCTTCCTCCATTTGTTGAAGCAAGGTTTCATCTACCGTCAAATCAAATCCCATATCATTTTCATGGGTAGCTCCTAGGGACAATTTCCCACCTGCAAAAGGAATCAAATCCCACTCCCCTTCTGGCATGACAACAGGGTGAGATGCTAGGTCTTTAGAGAGCTGATAATCTCGGAGTTGCCCCTTTTGGGGACGAACATCTACCTCATATCCTAAAGGTTCCAAAATGTCCCCCAACCAAGCTCCTGTCGCCAAAATAACCTGATCAAACATCTCTTCACCAATCTGGTAACCGGATGCTAAAGGTGTCAGACTCACTTTTTCTTTGACCAGCTTGACTTGACTGGCTTCTAGCAAACGAGTCACTAAGAGGTGACCATCTACTCTCGCTCCACCAGAAGCATAGAGCAGGCGGTCAAATCCCTGCAAACCAGGGAATAATTCATTTGCAGATGCTTGGTCTAAAATGGCTAATTGACCTATCAAGGGAGATTCTTCCCTACGCTGAAGAGCTAGTTCATAGAGTTCTTCCAACTTGGATTCGTCCTTTTTCAAGAGATAAACTCCTGAGCGTTGGTAAAAGTCGATTTCCTGACCAGACTTTTCTAAATCAGCCAACAAATCCACATAAAAGTCAGCCCCCAAACGCGCCATCTTATACCAGACTTTATTACGGCGTTTGGAAAACCAAGGACTGATAATTCCCGCTGCTGCCTTGGTTGCCTGACCCTGACCATGGTCAAAAACTGTTATCTCTAGGTCAGCTTCTTTAGAGAGGTAGTAGGCAGCTGTCGCCCCCACAATCCCTGCTCCAATAATGGCAACTTTTTTCATTGTCTTCACCTTCTAACTAGATATGGTGGAAAGGATCGGTCGATGCTTGACTAGGCAAAATATCAATAGACCAGCCCTTTTCTGTCTTCCATTGAGTAAGGAGTGCAGCGATTTTTTCCACAAAAAGCACTTCGATATAATGTCCTGGGTCCAGTGCTAACAGGCCATCAGACAGCATATCCTGAGCTGTGTGATAGTAGATATCGCCAGTGATATAGACATCTGCTCCCTTAGCTAGAGCATCCTTATAGAAAGATTGGCCACTACCACCACAGATAGCCACTCTTGAAATGAGCTTCTGCAAATCACTCTCTTGATAATGCACCATTCGAAGACTATCAAGACCAAAGACTTGCTTGACATGCTGGGCCAATTCCCCAAATATCTGAGTTTGAATATTTCCAATCCGCCCAATCCCACGTCCTGGGCCTGTTTCTTGCAGATAGGTCGTGTCCTCAATACCTAGCATCTGGCAGAACCAGTCATTTAACCCGTTATCAACGATGTCAATATTGGTATGGCTGACATAAACCGCAATGTCATGCTTGATCAGGTCGATGTAAATCTGATTTTGCGGACGGCTAGCTACCAGATCCTTGATGGGACGAAAGATTGGCGCGTGCTTGACGATAATCAAGTCCACACCCTTTTCAATGGCCTCTGCCACCGTCTTTTCTCGAATATCGAGAGCCACCATGACTCTTTGGGTCTCCTTGTCTAGAGTACCGATTTGCAGGCCACGACTGTCACCCTCCATTGAAAACTCCTGAGGGCAAAAGCCTTCATAAGCTCTAATTACTTCACTTGCTAGCATGGAGCACCTCCTTGATGGCTTGAATTTTATCTACAAGAACTTGACGTTCCTCAATATTTTTTTCTGGGATTTGATTAAGGGCAAACTCTAACTTAGCAGCTTCTTTTTGCCATTTTTGGACAAAGACTGGGCTGACTTCTTTGGACAAGAAGGGACCAAAGCGAACATCACTGGCTGATAGCTTCATTTGTCCTGCTTCCACCACCAAGATCTCATAAAACTTACCAGCTTCTTCTAGAATGCTTTCTGCTACAATCTGAAATCCGTGCTCTTGTAACCAGATGCGCAAGTCGTCTTCACGATTATTGGGTTGGAGGATTAAACGTTCTACACTCGCAAGCTTATCCAATCCTTCTTCTAATATGGTCGCAATCAAACGTCCTCCCATACCAGCAATGGTGATAACCGACACTTGGTCTGCCTCTTCAAAGGCTGCCAAGCCATTGGCTAAACGGACTTGGATTTTCTCCTTTAGACCGTGAGCCTCAACATTTTTAACCGCAGACTGGTAAGGACCTTCCACCACTTCCCCTGCAATAGCGCTTTTGATTTGGCCTCTCTCAACTAACTCAATAGGCAGATAAGCATGGTCACTCCCCACATCTAGTAAAATAGCTCCCTGTGGTACAAAAGACGCCACCAATTCTAATCTCTTTGAAATCATCTTCTCTCACTTTCCAAAACTCTATTACCTCTTATTATACCATATTTCAGCTAGCAATCTTGCACCTAAAAAGACCGCAATCCACAGATTGCAGCCTTTCTTTATTTTCTGGCTTGGTAACGACTAGTCAAGATGAAAATCACGGTAAATACCAGCATCATGGCCCCATAAACAGGCAACGTTTGTCCTGTCAAGGTTGAAATTTCAAGCAACTTTTGGATCATTGGGAAAAGAGCTGTGGCTAGGAAACCACCTACTGACCAGACAACCAAGAGGACACGCCAGAGGGTAAATGGCATGCAAGCTCTAAATACGGATAAGAAACCGATAGACCCAAGGAGATAATAAAGTAGGGTTGAGATTTCTAACTCTGACCAACCCTGACTCGCGCCAAATATTTTCACAAAGAGAACGCTGAAGACGACCATGAGGGCACTTGGTAGGGCACGAAGCATGGATCTTCTGAGGAAGTTAGGCTCAACAGGCTTGATATTTCTCTCAAAAGTCAGGACGAATGGTGGGAAACCTTCCACGAACTGGTCAATCATGGTAATCTGAATCGGAATGAAGGGGAAAATCAAAATCCACTCAGACCGTCCTAGAAGAGCACTGGCGATACAGATGACTGCAAGCAAGAAGGAATAGATGGTCTTTATCAAGAAAATCGGTGCAATATGGGCAATGTTATTGACCACACGACGACCTTCAAAGAGAATCTCAGGAACATCATTAAAGTCTGAGTTCAAGAGAACCAGATTGGCAATCTGACGTGTTGCCGGATCTCCTTCTGCCATTACAATCGAACAGTCTGCTTCACGAAGAGCCAGAATATCATTGACTCCGTCCCCTGTCATGGCCGTTGTATGCCCTGCTTTTTTCAGCGTTTGGATGATGAGTTTCTTTTGATGAGGGGAAACACGACCGAAAATAGCTGTCTCTTCAGCCATGGCAATCAATTCCTCATCCGTGATTTTTGAGCAATCTACATAGCTGTGATAGTCTGCAAAACCAGCCTTTTGGGCAATGCTGGAAACCGTGACTGGATTATCACCAGAGATAATCTTGAGGCCTACTTCCTGGGAACGAAGATAGTCTAGTGTCTCAGCTGCTCCTTCTCGAATCGGATCCAAGATTTCCAGCAAGGCCAGGGCCTGAATATCAGATGGTTTCTGTGGTTTGTGGTGGTCTAGTTTTTCCTGACTAAGGGCTAATACCAAGACACGTGAACCTCTCTCTAGAGCCTCTCTGGCTTCAGGGACTTCATTGTCCAACAACATCTCGGGCGCTCCTAAGAAAACAGTTCCCAAATCTTCCAACTCCATAGCTCCCCACTTACGGTCGCTTGAGAAAGGAAGATTCGAAAGCATAGGATAGGAAACCTGACCTTGGAAACGCTGGCGAATGGCTTGGGCTGTTGGATTTTTATCCTCACTATGAGCTATGTAGCTGGTCAGAATGTTAGTAATAGCCTCATCATCATAAGTTTCCGTCAGAGGAAGAACCGCCTCCACCTGCATCTTTCCTTGGGTGATGGTGCCCGTTTTGTCCAGACAGAGCATATCCACGCGCGCCAAGGTCTCGACAGAGTACATCTCCTGCACCAAGACCTTTTTCAAGCCCAGCTTAATCACCGCAGTCAAGAGCGAAGTAATGGTCAAAAGGGCGATTCCCTTAGGCAACATTCCCAAAAGGGCTGTTGACGAATTTACAACGGATGACTTGAGGGGCAAGCCTTTTAACATCAAGGCTTCTAACAAGAGAGCTAGACCAAAGGGAATGATAATTTTCCCAGTAAAACCAGCTAGCTTGTCTAGCGATTTCATGATACGGGAGTTGATTGGTTTCACTGTCTTAGCTTCCAGCATGAGTTTGGCAGCATAGTTTTCTGCCCCGACATGGTGGACTTGAGCCAAAACTGCGCCACTGGCTAGGAAACTCCCTGATAAAAGCAAGACATCCACTTCTTTTTGCACCAAATCACTCTCACCCGTCAACATAGCTTCATTGACTTCCGCAAATCCTTCCAGAACCAGAGCATCACTAGGAATCTGCTCTCCAGCAGACAAACGAATGACATCTCCTAGAACCAACTCTTCTGGATCGAGAGCAACTTCTTGACCATCACGAATGGTTTTGACCTTTTCCTTGGTCATGAGATTGAGCTTGTCCACCATGTGTTTGGCCCGTAGCTCAGTCACAATCCCAGAAAAAGCATTAAAGCAGATAACGGCAAAGAAAACCAGATTGCTCCAAGCCTGCACAAAGGCTAGCGCCAGGGCAATAACAAAGTTTAATGCGTTAAAAAGTGTAAAAACATTTCGTTTAAAGATTTGCCAAGTACTGGTACTGGCTGAAGCGGTAAAGTCATTGACCAAACCTTGAGCCTGTCTTTCCTTGACTTCTCTTTGGGTTAATCCCATAATCTTATTTTTATCCATAAATTCTATCATATCATTTTTTTTAAAAGAATTCTAATCCCATCTAAAACTGTTGGCTGATAACTGAAAAAGTTTGCCAGTAGTCTTTTGATAAGGTATAATAATAAAAGCAATACAATCGAAGGAGATCTCATGTTTTATACTTATTTGCGTGGACTAGTCATGCTGATTTTGTGGTCCATCAATGGCAATGCCCACTATCACAATACTGATAAAATCCCTAGCCGAGACGAAAACTATATCCTCGTCGCACCTCACCGTACCTGGTGGGATCCTGTTTACATGGCCTTTGCGACCAAGCCAAAACAGTTCATCTTTATGGCCAAAAAAGAGCTGTTTAACAACCGTATCTTTGGCTGGTGGATCCGTATGTGCGGCGCCTTTCCTATCGACCGGGAAAAACCTAGTGCCTCTGCCATCAAGTACCCTATCAACGTCCTCAAAAAAAGCGACCGCTCTCTCATCATGTTCCCAAGTGGGAGCCGTCACTCAAATGATGTCAAGGGTGGAGTAGCCTTGATTGCTAAAATGGCTAAGGTTCGTATCATGCCGGTTACCTACACAGGTCCCATGACCTTGAAAGGTTTGGTTAGCCGTGAACGTGTGGATATGAACTTTGGAAATCCAATCGATATCTCAGATATCAAGAAAATGAATGATGAAGGGATTGAAATGGTTGCAGACCGCATCCAAGCTGAATTCCAACGTTTAGACGAAGAAACCAAGCAATGGCACAATGATAAAAAACCAAACCCACTCTGGTGGTTTGTCCGCATCCCAGCCCTCATCCTTGCTGTGGTTGTTGGTATCCTAACGATTATCTTTACCTTCATTGCAAGCTTTATCTGGAATCCAGATAAGAAGAGAGAGGCTCTTGGTTAAAAAATACAATTATCCCTTGGCTTTTGCCAAGGGATATTTCTTTTATTCGATTTTCCATTTTTGGGACAACCAGTTGGAAAAGGCTAGAAATCGCTCAGCCACTTGCTCATGATGCCCATAAGGATCAAAAACAAACTGCCCAGTCAGATAACGTTTCTGAAGGCTGGTATGAATCTGCTCAGCATAGACTGGTGCTTGAGCCAAGCGATTGGTATGATGAACTCCTTCTGTTTGACCATTCTGTAAATACAGCAAACAGTCCAAATTTTTCACCTTTTCATCTCTGCAATAAGTCGTAAAATCAGGATACCAAAAGGAACCGCAGATAGAGAAGATACAGGAGACCTTGTCAAAGCTGAAAAGACTGTATACTGCTGCCAGACCACCTAGTGAGTAACCTCCATAGGCAAGGCGATTTTTGTCCAGGCGATAAAGCGACTGCAGCTTGTCTAAAAGACCTCCAAATAAATGACCATGATAGGCATTTGCCTGACCACCAAAATCTGGAGCCCCATCCCTTAAAGCAGATGCCTTCCAGGGAGTGTAGTCATCTAGGCGATTTTTAGAGGTCAAGCCCACTAAAATCACAGATTCTGAAAGGGAAGATAGAGAATTCAAGTTTCCATCATTCAAGAGAATCGCTGGATAGGTTTGATTGGGATCATAGGTCGAAGGAAGGCTGATCTTAACTTGAATCCCTTCCCAATCAAACTCATTATTTATTGATAAAGTCATTGATTTTTTCAAGGGAATCGATTACTGCTGGACCATAATCCATCAACTCATCGTAAGAAATGGTCATGATTTTTTGATTCTTAATTGCAGGAACGTTTTCCAAAACTTCATTTGCCTTCATCAACTCTACTGCGTTGGCATCCAATTTTTTATTGCGGTCGCTGGTTACATAGATAATCAACTCAGGATCCATTGACACGAGATTTTCCAAGGTTAAGCCTGATGTTCCCGTTGCAACGTTGGTATAACCAAGTTGATTCAATAAGCTTTCTTGCAAAGCAGATTTGTAAGCACCGAAGGTTTCGTCATTATAAGCAACCATAATCAAAGCCTTTTTCTTTTCACCTTGGCTTGCAGGGTTTGCTTTCTTAACAGCGTCAATTTTAGCTTGTAATTGGGCTGCGTATTCATTGGCCTTGTCCTGCACATTAAAAATCATTCCAAAATTTTTAACGTCTTCTACGATATTTCCCAAATCTTGCTGAATCGTTGAGAGAGAAGCTTTTTGTGTATAGACTGGGATTTTATTTTCATTCCAAGTGCTAACTGTTCCCAAAGATTTTTCAGAAAACATCATGTTTCGACCCATCACCGCATCTGGTTCATAAGAAAGCACTGTCTCTTGTGAGACTGTTTTTTTATCGCCAATTTGAGGAATCGTCGCAATCGCGTCCTTGTATTTGTCTGTTACAGCATTGTCAGGGTTGAGCATGCCAGCAATTTTATCCTTCAAGCCTAACTCCAATAAGATTTCAGTTGTTGAAAGATTGTTGGTGATAACTTTTTCAGGTGCCTTGTCAAAGACTTGTTCGACTTCATTTCCCTTAACATCATAGGTTTTAACCGTTAACGGATAAGTCGTCTCTGTGCTGGCCTTTTGACTTGTTTCTGTGCTAGACTGCGTGGTAGCTTTTTCTGTAGTAGTGTTGCCACAAGCTGCCATGGTTAAGGTAGCTACTGTTACGAGTAAAATGCTTAGTGTTTTTTTCATCTTATTTTCCTTTTCATTCTTATAAATAGTGAATCATGGCTTGATGATCCTCGGTCCAAGTCACCTGACTTTGAACTCCGTATACAGTTTGCAATGACTCAGGGGTGATGGTCTCCTTTGGAGTCCCTTGGTAAAGGATTTCTCCCTCTTTCATCAGATAGAGATAATCCGAATAGCGACAAGCAAGTTGAATATCATGCAGGACAGCTAGAACATTGACCTTGAGATTCTTCACAATAGCCAACAAGTCTAACTGATACTTGATATCCAGGTGATTGGTTGGCTCGTCTAGGAGCAAGAGAGTCGGTTCTTGCGCCAAGGCGCGTGCTAATAAGACTCGTTGTTTCTCTCCCCCTGACAGAGACGAATAGAGACGAGTTTTCTTCTCAAGCATATCTACCTTGACGAGGGCATCTTGAACGAGGGAATAATCTCTTTCCTTTTCCTTCTGTAGAAAAGAGAGGTGGGGCGTTCTGCCCAGCAAGACGATTTCCTCAACTGTACAATCAAACTGCAATTGATTAAACTGGGTGACAACTGCCATTTGCTTGGCTGTTTCTTTGAGTGACCAATGCTCCAGCTTCTTTCCATCAAGGCTTATCAAGCCTTTGTCCGCCTTTTCCTGACGATAGAGAAGTTTAAGCAGGCTAGTTTTTCCACTTCCATTTGGTCCTAGTATCGTGTGAAATTGATGCCCCTCAACCTTAAGAGAAACTCCTTTGAGGATTTTTTTCTCTCCTAGTCCAAAGTGAACATCCTGACAAATCAAGTCCATATCAGGCCCTCACCTCCCTTCGCCTACCTCCAACAATGTAGATAAAGAAGGGAGCACCCACTAAGGCTGTGAAAATACCAATCGGCAGCTCAGCATTTGGAATGATGATACGGGAGAGTACATCTGCCCAGATGACAAAGAGGGCACCCAGTATGGTCGCAACAGGAAAAAGTCTCCTGTAATTCGTTCCTACTAACCCTCGAGCTAAGTGAGGAGTAATCAAACCAACAAATCCAATAATTCCACAAGTAGCCACCAAGACAGCTGTCAGCACAGCCACCACGGTCACATAAAGATACCAATAGAAGCGTAAGGGAATTCCCAAAGTTAAAGCAGCCTCATCTCCCATCATCATCGCATTAAAAACACGATACTGAGTAGCGAAAAATAGAAAGGCCAATCCTACTACTATAGTTGGCAGGAGCAAATCTGCCCAGGAAGTCCCAGCGAGCGAACCCATGGTCCAAAACTTAATGGTCATCACACTGTCCGCATTAGCTCCGACTGAGATAATAAAGTTGGAAAAAGCCAGAAAGAGAGCGTTGACCACCGTTCCTGATAAGATCAGACTGGAAGTCGTCATCCTTCCCTGCATAGAGGCAATGATGAGGACAGCAATTGTTGCCAAAATAGCTCCAAGAAAAGCTCCAAGGCTAATCATCACTTTCAAACCGAGAATGATGCTCAAAGTTGCCCCTAGAGTTGCACCCGCAGAAATTCCTAAGACATAAGGCTCTGCGATGGGGTTATTCACTGTGGACTGCATCACGCTACCACACATAGAAAGACCAGCTCCTACTATAAGCCCGAGCAATACTCGGGGGAATCTCATGTTCCATACAATGGCAAGAGTGGACTTAGAAACCTCTCCTATCTCAAGAGGAAACCCCAACCTGCTCAAAATAATCCGATAGGTATCGCCTAGATCAATCGCAACGGATCCCATAGAAACTGCTAGAAAAAGGGAAATCCCTAAAACAGCTAGCAAAATACCTAAAAGTAACACAAATTGCAGGTCCCGTCGGCTTCCAGAAAATTTGGAAAGCATGAAAACCTCCTTAAACAAAATTAAAAATTTAGAAAATTCTCATGAAAAGTATACCATATTTCTATTAGATGAACAAGGATGTAAATATATATAGAAAAAGCCATCTGAAGTCAGAGAGCTGATTTGAGCTCGGGCTAAAACGTTTATAGACTAGGCGACAAGCCGAAGATTGTACTATAAAACTAGTGAAAATAAAAAATCTCCCCGAAGGGAGATGATTTGGTTTATTTTACCTTACAGTGCTAGAAACCGTAACCGAAGATAATACTTTAGTATATCGAGGTAGGGTGACAAAAGTAAAAAAGCTCTCTGAATATCAGAGAGCTCAAGTCTTGCTGGATAAAACGTTTATAGACTAGGCGACGAGGCGAAGATTGTACTAATGGTACATCGAGCTGAAGCCAACGAAGTATAGAAACGTTTTAGACGCAAGATTAGCGACGAAGTCCAAGAGAGTTGATTAACTCACGGTAACGGTTAACGTCGTTTTTACGCAAGTATGCAAGCAAGTTACGACGGCGACCGATTTTCTTCATCAATCCACGGTAAGTAGCGTGGTCTTTTTTGTGTTGTTTGATGTGTTCGTTAAGGTGGTTGATTTCCCAAGTAAGGACAGCAACTTGAACCTCTACTGAACCTGTATCACCTTCGTGACGTGCATATTGTGCGATGATTTCATTTTTTTTCTCTTTTGAGATTGCCATGATGTTTCTCCTTTTTATTTGGCTTCATCCGAGTGACAGGTTGGCATGCCTGTAACCAAGAAGAAGTTATTTGTCTTTACGACAATTCTTATTCTACCAAGAAGCAGAGACTTTGTCAACTGATTTACTGTTTAAAACCTTGAATTACTCTACTGATTTCAGGGCTTCAAGCATATCCACCTTTCTCAAGTGGTGATTGACAAAGAGACCTAGTAAAGTCAAAATCACCGTCACTGCGACGATTGGAAGCGCATAGACTTCCCAGCTGACCTGAGGATAAAAGAGTATGGTGGCAGGTGAAATCATTTGTATCAAAAATTGATGTAAATAGTAGCCTGCTACCAAACCGAGAACAATCCCCACAAGGGATAGCACTATGGTCTCGCGGTAGATATAGAGGGTCACTTCTTTATTGTGGAAACCGAGAACCTTGATAGTGGAAAGTTCGCGGATACGTTCTTCCACATTGATATTGGTGAGATTGTAAAGAATGACAATGGCTAGTAAGACGGAAACAAGGACAAGGATTGCCATGGTTTTATTGAGAGAATTGGCTACAGATTCAAAGAGATGGATAGCCGTTGCATTTTGGACGACCCCAGAAACAGCAGCTTTTCCCATGAAAGTAGCCGCTTCTTTCTCCGTATTGGAAGGTGTTGGGTCTTTTAATTTTACTAGGTAGGTATTGTCTTGCGGACTGGTTCCATAGACTTGTTCGTAAGTCGCACGGTTTAGATAAACAAAGTGTCCAACATAGTTTTCAGAAATAGCCGCAACCTTGATTTCCTTCCCGTCAAGCTCCAGCTTGTCTCCAACCGTAACACTTGCTAATTGGGCTAATTTTTGACTCACGACCGCTCCATTAGTGACCTGCAACTCTCGCCCATTTTCCTCTAATGTGATAAAGGGATTGAAGTCTTCTCCACTAGTAACCATCATGGTGATGGTTTGAAGTCCTGCTTTTCCTTTGAAATCTTTTTCAATGGATTTAGAGTAAATCTTTTGATAAGCGTGGATCGATTCAGCTTGCAAGGCACTTTCCAGATCTGCTTTTTCTTGCTCCGTTGCACTGCTCTTTTCTGCTACAATCATCTGGTATTGCTGGATTTGTTCAAATTGGCGTTCGGAAACTCCTCCCACAGATGACTGAATACCAAGACCAGCAAATAAGAGAGCAACTGAACCTACAACTCCAAAAATGGTCATCAGCATCCGTTGCTTATAACGAAAGATATTTCTTGCCGTAACCTTATGAGTAAAACTCAAACGACTCCAAATAAAGCTCAGTCGTTCCAGCAAAATCTTTGATCCCTTAACGGGAGGTTTGGGAAGTAAGAGTTGGGCTGCTTCATCGTGCAACTCCCTTCGCGCCACCAGATAAGCCGGCAAAACACTAGATACCCAACTCAAGGCTAGGGCAAGGATACTATAAGACCAATAGAAATACTCGTGACTTTTTCCAACAACCATCCCAGCTGTTATAACATCTGAAATCACCCCTGCAAGAAGATAATGTCCAAGAAGTGTTCCTATAATGGTTCCCACAGTTCCTGCAAGAAAACCATAGAGGACAAACTTGGCAACAATATCTCGGTTGCGGTAACCCAAGGCCTTGAAAATACCTGCATTGGTGCGTTCTTCATCTACAAAGCGAGTCATCGTTGTAAAGGTCACCATTGCAGCGACCATATATAGCACCACTGGGAAGATATTTCCGACTGAACGAATGCTTGATGATGCATTGCTGTACATGAGGTAGCCTTGACCACCTGGCATGGTTTGGCGATTGTATACGTGGTATTTCGGCTCTGCCAGTTCATCAAGCTCTTTCTGACGCTGTTCAAGCTTCTCTTTTTCCTTAGTTAGATCACTCTCTGTCTGAGCCAGTTTTTCTTTTTTTGTCGCCAGTTCTTCCTTAGCTTTTGTCAGCTGTCCCTCGATTTGACTCTTTTGCGGTTCTGGTAAAGCGGTCGCTTGTTCTTCTTGCGTTTTCAAGCGACTTTCGGCCTGCTCTAACTGACTCTTGCCATTTTCAAGGTTGCTTTCAGCAGTTTGGAGCTGTTCTTTGCCCTCTTCCAAGCTCTTTTGCCCATTTGATTTGATACTTGCCAATCTTTTTTGACCATTATCAGCAAGTAAGTCTTGCAACTCTTCCTGATGTTGGGCTCGTTTGGTCTTATAGTCTGATGAAAAAGTATCCAGATTTTTTAAATCGTCATAGCGCACACGCGCAATACTATAAACATCTGAGTCAAACTGACTGGGTAAAATTACTCCATAGCCAGTCAGGTTGCCATTTCCACTACTAGCACTTCCTAAATCTTCTTTAGAAAGGATTTCACCCGACTCAACAAATCCAGTAATTGTAAAAGTTTGGGATTTTAGAACGGACTTTTCTTCTTTCTTAGTAAAGGTAATGGTCTCTCCAATATGATAGCGGTCTTTCCAGAAGTCGGCTAGGGCAATTTCCTCATCAGCTTCTGGCAGTCGCCCTTCTGTCACTTGGAAGGTTGAAATGCTCTCTGGTTTGGAATAAAGTCGAACCGCTTCTTCACTATGTTCAACGGTTAGGTCTGCCATATAGCCAAACTCAACACTTGCTCCTTGAAGGGTCTTTAGTTCGTCTTGGTCTTCTTTGTCCAAGCCATAATCAGCTATCACGGCCAGGTCCAGAGTATTGGCTTTACGGAGATAATCCTCTGCCGTACGTTCCATGTTGGGACTGGCCACCTTGAGACCTACTAGGGCTAGAGAACCCAGCATCATCAAGGTTAAGATAGAAACAAAGCGTCCCTTTGAAGTCGTCACTGACTGAAATAGGTCTTTCTGATATGTTTTTTTCATGCTAATACTCCAATGTATCGATATCCTGCGGATGCTCATTGATCGTCATGCTCTTAACAGTGGCATCGCGCATGTGAATCACCCGATCTGCAATAGGAGCTAGCGCACCATTGTGGGTCACGATAATCACCGTCGCTCCTTTTTGACGAGACATGTCTTGGAGAATTTTCAAGACTTGCTTCCCCGTCTGATAATCCAAGGCACCTGTCGGTTCATCACAGAGGAGAATTTTAGGATTTTTGGCTACTGCCCGTGCGATGGAGACTCGCTGTTGCTCCCCTCCAGAAAGCTGGGCTGGAAAATTATTGAGGCGATGACCTAGCCCTACATCTGTCAAAACCTGCTCTGGATCTAAGGCATCTGTCACGATTTCTGAGGCCAGTTCCACGTTTTCCTTGGCTGTCAGATTGGAGACCAGATTGTAAAATTGAAAAACAAAACCTACACCTTCACGACGATAGTTTGTTCGTTGGTGCGAACTATAGTTGGCAATATTGGCACCATCGATCCAAATCTCCCCCTCATCATTGGTATCCATACCTCCTAGGAGATTGAGAACGGTTGATTTTCCAGCACCTGAAGCACCAAGTATGATAACCAGCTCCCCTTTTTCAATTTCAAAATTCACATCACGATTAGCCACAATCTCCGTATCCCCAACCTGGTAACGCTTGTAGCTGTGTTTCATTTCAATATAAGCCATATCGTTTATCTCCTTTTCAAAGCTCATTTTCTTAAATCAACAAGGTGTTGATTCTAAATCACAAATATTATATAATGGGCTAAGTCAAAAAGCAATAATCAAAAATCAACAAAGTGTTGATTTAAGAAAAAGGAAGAGAAATGGTTCAGAAACGAAAAACTACTACTAAGGAAGACATCAAAGAAGCTTTGATTCAGCTGCTATCAGAGGAGAAATTTGAAAATATATCAATTAGTAAACTCTGCAAACGCGCAGGAATTAATAGGGGAACTTTCTATCTACACTATGAAGACAAATATCAAATGATTGACAGTTTTAAAAGTGAAATCATTTCCCAGCTCTACATTTTTTTAGAAAAAGAAAGAGAATCTCCTAGAAAGTTTATGTTAGCAAATTTCTATATATTACGTTCGAACGAACGCCTCATCAACGCCTTGTCCCAAAGTCATTACATAGACTTTCGTGGTGCAATTCGTGAATTTCTAAGTAGCATTATTCTAACTGATAATCAAAAAGAAACGACTCGTCATTTCTTATCAGAAAACTTCCAAATTCCTCACAAATACGCTTTGGAAATCTTCTTATCAAGTATTGAAGGGATTATTTCTCTTTGGATTGCAGGGGGAGCGCAAGAAGAACCGGAAGAAATCACGGATATAATTTTATCAACCTATAACTACGAACACTGGAGCTACGAATCAAAAGAAGATTAATTCATACAACTTACTATTTCATAAGCTATATCCTCTCATTTTATACTTTTTCAATTAGCTAAATTGCCTTTTTTTAAACTTAGATACAAAAAAGCCTAGGAATTTCTAGGCTTTCTGTTTATAGATTATTTTCCAAGGTAGTATTCAGAAACTACGTTCAATTTTTCGTCGAATTCGAATACCAATGGTGGGAAGTTAGGGATTTCCACGTCCATGATTTCGTCATCTGACAAGCGTTTGATGTGTTTTACAAGGGCACGGATTGAGTTACCGTGAGCTCCTACGAATACGTTTTTACCATCTTTAAGTGCTGGAGCGATTTTGTCTTCCCAGAATGGAAGGGCACGTTCCAAAGTCACTTTCAAGTTTTCAGCATCTGGGATAACTGAGTCGTCAAGTGAAGCGTAACGACGGTCAGTGTGTGCTGAATGCTCATCATCACGATCCATGTTTGGAGGCAATACATCGTATGAACGACGCCAGATGTGAACTTGCTCATCACCAAATTGTTCCGCAGCTTCAGCTTTGTTTTTACCAGTCAAACCACCGTAGTGACGTTCGTTCAAACGCCATGATTTTTCAACTGGAACCCACAATTGGTCAGAAGCTTCAAGAGCCAAGTTTGTTGTTTTGATTGCACGTTTCAATACTGAAGTGTAAGCTTGGTCAAATTCGATACCAGCTTCTTTGATCAATTTACCAGCGTCAATCGCTTGTTGTGTACCTTTTTCAGACAAATCAACATCAGCCCAACCAGTGAAAAGGTTAGCTTTGTTCCATTCAGACTCACCGTGGCGAGCAAAAACCAATTTTACCATTAGATGGATTCTCCTTTTATTTTTCGAGGTTTCCCTCGTTTATCTATTCTATTTTACACAATTTTTCACAAAAAAGCTAGTTAAAATCAACTAAAAAGAGAGAACGGTGTCCTCTCATCTAGATATTATTAATTCGCGATATTCAATCAAGAAACGATTGCAATTATTTGTTATTTAAAGCATCAATTAAACGATCAGTATTCTTAGTTACATTAGTATCATTGTAACGATTATGAATTAGACCTTCAATTGTTTCTTTGCAATTTTCAAGATTAGCTTTTTCAAATACTACCACACTGACAACATGTGTTCCACCAGAAGCAAGATGCAAAACTAGTAGAGTTTGAAAAGCACTTAGCACTGTTAATACACCATAAGCCGCTAATATCAATCCCCCAATAAATGAATTTTGCATCATTGAAAGGCCAATAAGAGCGAAAATTATACCCAAGCAAATGTTTTGAAATCAAGACGAAATGAACTATCTACACTTGCAACATGATCAACAGGAATTGTTTTATTTTGAGAACCCAGTGGAATAACTTTTAAAATAGTAGGGTTAGAAGTTTTTATAAAGACTCCCTCTAAAGTAATGGAAGCTTTTAAATAGAATGTTAAATACGATGTAATGAAAGATTGTTTCATAATATTCTCTTTTTATTTTTTCAAGTTGTATTACATCATGTTTTCTTATAAAAAAGCATTTTGCTAACATATTCTTTTGCCAGATAATTCTTTAAATAAAAAAACAACCCTCAAACGGATTGTTTCACTAGACTATCAGACAAGGCCACGGACTTCTTTCAAAAATTTAGAAAAAGAAACAGCGCCTTTAATGATTAGAAATCCTCCTATCCACTCGGTCGCTGAAAGAAAGCCCAGCACGCCACCAATGATAAATAAAATAGAAGGTAGCTTTCGAAGTTGTTGATCTTCTTCGAAATAGATTAACATAAAGGTTCCTAATGCAATCATCAAAATCTTAAAAAATGTCAGGAGCAGGGAAAAGGCAACCGTGATAACCAGCATTTTTGAAGGATCTTTATAGATGATGGCCCCAGTATAGGATAGCAAAAATCGTAGGACAGGTCCCAAAAGTAAGGTCACTCCTGCCACCATGCCCAGTCTCCAATTGAGTCGAACCAATCTATCTCTCTCCATAAAAACCTCCTTCTATCGTAGCTATCATTCTACCATATTTGCTCCAGAAACAAAAGACCTTCTCCGTCACAAACAAATCGCCTACCTGCTTTCAGACATCTGAACATAAAAAGAGAAGATCTGTCGATCCTCCCTTTTCATTTTCTAACCCTTATTTCTTAAAAATAGAGGTTCTGAAGTCGTTTGTTTGGTCAAGATAAGCTTTAAAGATTGCTCTCTTCAACTTATGAACTGCACTGTCATACTCTGGATTATAGTTGCTCCAACGAGGACTTACAGCATCCTTGAGAACAGCTTGGTCCATAAGGGCTTGCAATTCAGTCACACTATTGATGGTCTCTGTCGTATAGTTTGGCCATGGTTTTGTCGGATCTTTAAAGGTCACTTGTTTCAAGTTTTTAAACTGATCCACACGTTCTTTATACATGGCTTTCTTAAAGGCAGCCCAAGATGAATACTTGCCTTCAAATACCTTGTCCAATACAAGATCATCTGTCACTAATCCTCGTTCTTTACCATAGAGATTGATGGTTTTACCTTTTTGTTTGGCAACTTCTTCGTATTGGTTTGAGATATAAGGTACCATTCCATCCTTAAATCCTTTGGCAGCCAGAAGTTCATAAGCAATCCGACGTCCCATAAGGTCCCCTGGCGTGCCTTTCTCACTGCTGAGAGCTGAAAAGATTGGAGCAAAGAGTTTAATGGTATAGTAGCCATTTCGTTCATAGTCGCCAGTCTGGTACTCACGAGCAGATAAGATGTTGTGGTCAATCAAACCTTCAAAACTATTCAAGTTTCGGGCCTCTTCTTCTGTCAATTCTTTGACTACGTTAGTGGCATAAACCTCATTTCCATCTGCTGGATCTTTCACATACTTGTTCTCAATCTTTCTGAGAGCCGCCATTTTCTGGTAAACATTTAGTTTGTTAACGATTGACTGCCCTTCGAGATATTCCATCATGTAGATAAGGTCAAACATATTGTGAACATAGTTCTGAAGATCTGCTGCATTTTGGAATCTCTCTGTCGGATCCAAGACTTGCAGACGGGAGCCCTCTGTACTATCTGATTTTGAGTGTCTCAAGATAGAATTGATGGTAATGGTTGCGTCACTTGGTTGGTCAGGGGCTTGCAATAAGCCTTTTGCGAAGAACTCTGGGCCCAAGCCACTTCTTCGACCATAGCCACCAAGATAAATATCCTGATCTGAATCATGGGTCATTTCATGGGTATAAGTAATGGCTCCATCCTTGTCCAGCATACGGTAAGACATATAGTAGACGCCATCACCTGTTGCGTAGGCTCCATGCTGGTTGTGTACTACCTTATTGCCAACTGGTCCAAAGAAGTTTTTCATGGCTGGATTGGAACTATCAAACTTAGCCTCCAATGTAGCTTTTCCTGAGGTTGTGTCATCACCAAATTTATAGGCATCATAAAGGAGAATCGTACGATAGAGTTTTTCACGTCCCTCATTATCTAAAATACGATACCAATAATCGTAGTGATCTCGCTGACGTTTGGCAGTTTCACGCGCATTTTCTTCAACAAAGTCATTAAGAGCCTTGCCTGCTCTATGCTCGCTATTGCGGTAGCGATCATAAGCTCCAAATCCTAGACTAGACAAGGTTGAGATGACAAAGACTGATTTCTCTGGCAAGGTTAGGAGCGGCAAGACCATATTGCGGTATTTCCAAGTGGCACTCGTGATGCGGTCATAGACACCGATAGAATACTTAGTCCCAACTTGTTCTTGCTTCGTTTTCACCTCTTCGATAGTGGATTTTTCTTCGACAATGTAAGCCTTGGTCTCTGATTTAAACCAGTCATTGTTGCTTTTCTCTGGTAGAAAGACTTTTCGGTAATTTTCTAGCGTGCTAAACAAATCTGTCGTTCCATGCTGGTTGGCAAGACTGATACCATAAGTATCGACATTATTCTTAGCAAGAAGATTATTAAAGCCAGATTTACCTAACTCAATCAGAGTGTCCAGTGGTGAAGCATTTCCCTTACCAAAGAAGTCCAGGTGGTACAGAACCAGGTCTTTGACGTTTACCTGACCATAGCTGAAGTTGTACCAACGCTCCAGATAGGTCAAACCAAGTAGCAAGGCTTCTTTGTTGCGCTTGATTTTATCTACAAGATAGCCTTCAGTGACTGGGTTGACACTAGCCAGTCCAGCATCTGCTGACAAGAGTTTCTTCAAACTGTCTTCCAGTTGTTCCTTGGTTTTGGCGAACTGGTCTTCTAGATAGAGCTCAGTCTGCTCGACTTTTGGAGAAATACCAAGTGTCTTTCTGATGCCTTCTGAGTGGTAGTCCACCTGCTGCAATTCAGGTAAGACTTGCTTGATGATAGAGCTTTGGTCGTACAAGAATTGGTTTGGCGTATAGAGAAGCCCAGTATCTCCTAGACTATATTCTGCTAATTTGGCGAAATCAGTCTGGTACTGGAGATCGAGTTTCTCAGATGAATGGTCCTTGTAGTGAAGCAAGAGTTTGTTTGCAGTCTCTTTGTTTGAAACAATGTCTGTGATGACTTGGTTATCCTTCATCATGACTGCTGACAAGACTTCTTTTTGATACAAAAGACTGTTCTCATTGACCAGATTTCCGTATTTGACGATGGTTGCCTTGTTATAGAAGGGTAACAATTTTTCAATGTTCTTATAAGCCAAGGCGCGCTTAGCTTGATAATGGGCCACCTTAGAAAAATCACTGTCTTTCTTGCCACTTGTTGAGAGGGGCTCCACTGTTGGTAGAGTGAGAGGATTGATAGCTGCTTTTTTGCTTTCGATTTGGGAAGCATCTAGCATTGTTCCTCTTTCTTCAAAGGATTCCTTGCTGACGACCTCATCCTTGACTAAGGTGACATTGTAGACTCTGTTTGCCTTGCTGCTGAATGTGTCCTTCACCCTCATTCCATTATAGTGGTAACCGGTAATGGCATTTCCGTTGGTTACATTGACATCACTGAGAACATTGGTCAATTTTCCAGCATGCTGTTCCTCATTAGTTTTTCGATCCCACAAATAGCCTGCTACTCCCGCGACTCTACCAAAGTGCTTGGCATTGTTAATATCGCCTTCAGCATAGCTATCTTGGATCTGTGCATCCTGATCTACTAGACCTGCAAGACCACCCACAGTCTGATCTGAACTATTTGTGTTGGATGAAATGGTCACTGTCGCTTTTGACTTAGTAAGTAAAGCCTTGTCACCTGTCAAATGACCGACCAGACCACCGATATTGTAGGCAGCAGTCGTCTCATACGTGTTGATAATTCTTCCCTTGAAACTGCTCTCTGTGATACTTGATTGCTCAGCCTTTGCCAACAAACCACTGATACCACGTTCACCGGCGAGAACACCATCAACGTGAACTTGTTTAATCTTTGTGCCATTCTGAGCTTTATATGCTAGTGAACCGATATCATCTTTCCCTGAAATAGAGACATTTTTCAGACTCAATTTTTCTACTGTGGCGCTACTCAAAGTTTCGAACAGAGGCTTTTTCAAGTTGTAAATAGCATACTGCTTGCCATCTTTTTCACCAATCAACTGACCAGTAAAGTTACCCTTGATGTAAGATCTATCATCAGGTCCCAGTTCCACTTCGTTGGCATTCAAACTAGCTGCTAAATGATAGGTTCCAGAGAGATTCTGGTTGATAGCTTTGACTAGGTTGCTAAAGGAAGTAAAGGTTGTCGTTTCGTCTGTAGCCTTCTTAGCTAGGTAGAAGGTGAAATTATCGACATATTTATTTTCTAGCTCTTGCTGGAGTTTCTCAGCCTTGGCTGTGATTTTATAAACCGGCTGACCATCTTTCGTTTCAGCCGTTATTGAAGTGACTGGTAGATAGACATCTTTAAATGACGAAGATTTAACCTTGACAAAGTAAGTTTCTGTATTCTTTGGAACACTGTCTAAAGAAACGTGTTGTTTGTAAGTACCATTGGTCTGACTATACAACTCCAGATCCGAAATGTTTCTTAATTCAAGTGTTTTTTCTGGATCTTTTTCTTTTTGTTTTTCTGTCGGAGTTTCCGGTTTTACTTGCTCGGTATTGCCAGTATATTCTGGTAGAGGAGCAATTTGTTCGGGTTCAATGACTGCTCCAGCTTGGGTACCTTTATACTCTGGAAGGGAAGACTGGATTTCTGGTTCGACGATAGCACCAGCCTGTGTTCCCTGATACTCAGGTAGTGGAGTGACTTGTTCGGGTTCCACAATCGTACCTGATTGAGTATCTGTATATTCTGGTTTGTCAGTTGTCTCAGGGGCTACAATCGCTCCCGCTTGAGTTCCTGTATACTCTGGTGTTGGTGGCACCTCTTCAGGCTCTACGATTGCACCAGACTGCTCGCCTGTATAGGCTGGTTTGTCAGTCGTTTCTGGTTCCACCAAAGCCCCTGACTGGACACCCCCAACCTCTGGTTCAACTTTTTCCGGTTCAACGATGGCACCAGCTTGGGTTCCCTGATACTCAGGTAGTGGAGCGACTTGCTCGGGTTCAACGACTGCTCCTGCTTGCTCGCCTGTATATTCTGGTAATGGAGCCTGCGTCTCAGGCTCTCCTTTTTTTGCAGACTGAGGTGCTTCACTCGGAGCAACTGCCTTCTTAGTCCCTTTCTCTACTATACGTGGCAAGGCTTCTTCTACTTTGGTTGAGAGAACTTCCCGAGAAATTTCTTGGTTTTCAACAGTGAAAATGCGAACAAGTTCAATCTTCTTCCCAGCACGACCTTCTTGTTTGACATGGATGGTTCCCTCTGTTAGTTCTGGATTTTCTTGAACCACTTCTGAAAAGTCTAGTTTGGTTACAATTTCTTGGTCTTTGTATAGGAGCTCTGGTTTATTCACGCGACCAGCCAAGACTTCATCCTGAGGATCCACACTAGCAAGACCAGACGGTTTTGGATCGGATGAATCTTGAGAAGGGATTGGGTTTTCAGCAGGGAGTGTAGGAGACGGAGCTTTCTGCTCATCTCCTGCCTTTTGTCCACCTTCGTTGGCTTGGAAATGAGGTTGAACCGTGTAGTCTAGTTTCTGATCCCTAGTAGCAGTTTCTTGCTGACTAGAGTCCTTGTCTTTCTTAATATAGCCTAGGTAGGTATAACCCGATAAGGCGCGTGGCAAAGGCAGACTATCTCCTTGGGATAATTGGTATTCCTGATTGTATTGGAGCAAAAGTTGATTTTCGATAGCCTGAACTGAAGAAGCCAAACCACTGCCCATCCCTGTTACCAAAATCACATTCAAAAGAGCTTTCTTCTTGCCTTTCTTTTTGGATACAACAAAAATAAGGAGGCCAATTGAAGCTAGGGCTCCACCAGTTAAAACACTAGTAAGGCTATTCTGTCCACCTGTATTGGGCAACTGACCCAGCTGGGCTTTCTCATCCATACGGTAGACTAGATAATAGGTGCTCTCACTATCTTCAGCAATTTTAGGAATATCCTTGACAATCAAGTCCTTTTCTTGCCCACTCAGCTCCGTATCCGTCACATATTTGTAGTGAACAGCTGCATTTTCTTGAGCAAATACGGTACCACTGCTAGCAATGGACACAAAAAATAGGCTTGAAATCGAAGCTGATACAAGACCAATTGCTAATTTTCGTAAGGAGAAACGATGCTGCTTCTCTCCAAAAAACTTTTTCATTTTAAATCCTCTCGCTTTTTAACCTCTATCAAGAAAATAACTAGGATTATATTTTGATATAGGTAATTTACATTCATCATTATACTATAAAAAAAGGTCCTTGTCTCAAATAAATGCTTTGAATTTTATGAATGTAAAAGCTTATTTATCCTATAAAATTTATCCGTCGTTGATGACAAAAAAAGAAGGCTAATCGCCTTCTCTTATTTGAAAATATTTCTAACAAAAAGTCATTATTCTTGAATCTCGAATTTTTTCAAAAGTCCAAAATAGAGGGATCCACCAATGATTGTCAGAATTCCTCCTACCCAGCCCAAGAATGGGATCAATCCAACAGAACCACCCACGATAAACAAAACAGACGGTGCTGGCGTCACACGCTCATCGTCCTTGTAATAGACAATAGACACAATTCCTAAAACCAAGACAGCAATTTTCACCAATGAAAAAATAATTATAAAAATCCTCAATATACTATCTGTTGCATCAGGGTCTTCCGTCACTGCAGCAACCCCGACAGCTATCATAAACATAACAAGAGGCGCCAACAGTAAAACAATACCTGCGATAAGACCAAAAATCGCATTTACGCGAGCAAGTGTATTTGTTTTCATCTGAATCTCCTTAAAAATTTTTCAGCTATCATTTTATCATATTTTCATGAAAAATAAAAGAAATTTCAAAATGAGGATACTAGATGGTGAATGATTTCAAATTTCTAAACAGACATTTCGAGCAAGAAATATATCATGTATCAATTTGTTTGTAAATTCATTCGTTTTTAGTAGTAAGCTAGTAATTTTCATAGAAAAAAGAAGATCACTTGGATCTTCTTTTTTCGTGTCTGTTTTTGCAAGAGACTTATCTTTCAAAGATAGACTGTCTGAAGTCGTCTGTGGCACGTAGATAAGCATTAAAAATACGATACTTGAGTTGGGCGACACTGCTCTTAGAGCTGTCTGATAAGGCACGATCAATGTTCTTAGCTGAGGCATCCGCTAGTACTGCTAAGTACATATAATCTTGTAATTCCTCATAAGAAGAAATCGTAATTTGTCGTTTGCTATCTAGTTTTCCGGCTTCAAACTCAATGGTAATTGGACGAAGGAAGTTTTGCGCTTTGTTGTATCGCTCATTCAACATAGCTTTCTTCAAATCCTTCCATGATTCATACTGACTACCGTAGAGGTTTCTAAGGATTAGATCATCTCCAACTACTCCGACATCTCCTCTGTTCCAGATTGAGTAGGTCTTATTACCTTCTTTAAGCGCTTGGCCGGAGTATTGGCCAGATACATATGGGACAAATCCTTGTTGGTAACCCTTGTCTCCGAGCAATTCATAGGCTCTACGACGGAACATAAGTCCACCAGGTGCACCAGTTGGATTGTCCAGAGCTGCATAGAAGGAAGCAAACATATTGACGATGTAGTAGCCATTTCGTCCAAAGCTAGCGGTATCCCAACCGTCCCGACGACCAATGATATTATGATCAACCAGAGCATCGACAGATTTTAGTTTGGCTGCTTCTTCGGCTGTTATAGGGACAATTCGATCATCAGCGTGGGCTTGTTTACCATAAGAAGTTTTTTCAAAGTTATAATTTTCAGCCTTGCGGTACCATTTCATTTTCTGTTGATCAGTTAGAACTCCAGTAACAATATCCCCTTCTACATAATCCAGAAGGTTCAGCACATCAAAGACTCCATGCATGTAGTCGCGAAGAGCGTCTGCTGAGGAGAATCGAGCAACAGGATCATAGGTATGGTAACGTGTGGTCGAATCTTTATCTCCTTGATAGAAGCTATTAAGTACGAGACCTTTTTCGCTAACATTGGTTACAGACTCTAACATCCCTGTAGCAAAGCTCTCAGGTCCTTCACCCTCACGACGACCATGTCCTTCAAAATAGATAGAACCATCCGAGTTGTGGGTCATTTCATGGGTATAGACCATGGTTCCAGAAGCTCCCAGCATCTGGTCATAGACGTAGAAGACTTCATAACCATTGGCAAAGGCTCCTAGTCCATTGTCTCCGTGATACTTGCCAGCAGGACCAAAGAAATTGTACATAGCAACAGAGGTCTTATCATTACGCGGAGCCCAATATTGCTGGCCTTTATCATTATAAAGAAAGAAACCGTCTGTAACAATCACCCGTCTGAATAGAGTGTCTTTCCTGTTTGGACTTAGAATGTTGTACCACATGTCATAGTGGTTTCGTTGCCATTCAGCTGATTGATCCACAAGTTTTTCAACGTGTCGATGGAGTTCCTCACCTGAGAGAACTCTGCCACCTTCTTTCCTGTAGCCTCCAAAGCTACCAAAGGCAATGGTCGACATATTGCTGATGATATAGACATCTCTTTCAGGTAAGGTCAGAAGCTGGAGAACCATTTGCTTGAAGCCCCAATCTCCCTGAGTCAGTCTGTCGTAGACCTTGATTGTATACTTACTCTTACGATCTGCATTGTCTTGCTTAGCCTGAATTTCTGGCAGACTTGAACGAGCTTCTACAATATAAGCCTTGGTATTTTCCTTGAACCACTCACTGTTGGTTTTATTTGGCAAGAAGAGTTCACGCAGACTTTCTAAGTAAGCAAAGAGGTCTCCTTTCCCTTTTTCCTTGGCTAGGGATTGTCGGTAAGCATTGAAGTTGTTTTGCGCTCGAAGATTGCCCATTCCAGAGTTCCCGAGAGCGATGATAGTATCCAGTGTCGAAGCTGCTTGATTGCCAAAGAAATCAAACTTATAGGCATTAAGATCTTTGGTATTGAACGTTCCATAGTTGACATTGTACCATCGGTTGAGATAGGTCAGACCAAGCATGAAGGCCTCTTTGTGCTGCAGAATCTTTTGGCTAATCGCATCCGCTACGGCAGGGCCTAGGGTGTTAATCGACTTGTCAACTGAAAGCACCTTGAGGAGCTCCTGACCTAGTTCAGCCTTGGTTTGTTCAAAGGCTTTTTCCAAATAAAGATCATCTAAGGAAGCTGTTTCACCAATCCCTAATACTTTACGCACTGCAGCCGAGTCATAGGTCACAGCTTTGAGTTCTTCCAAGACACTCGCTTTAATGGACTGGTAGTCAGATAAGAAGGCCTCTGGCGTATAGAGCAAATTCTTATCAGTGATGCTATATTCAGCAATCTGGCCATTGGCAAAATCACCCTTGTAGGTCAGATCAAGATAAGCGATCGTCTTATCTGCATAATGCAGCATCAGTCTATTGATTTCACCCTTATGGCTATTGACATCTGTTATCAGTGTCTCATCTTTCATCGGAACTACATCTAGCAGGGCTACTTTGTTGAGTTTATCATCTTCAGCTAATTGGTTGGCTATATGAACGATGAAGTCTTTGTTGTAGAATGGTAATAGTTTTTCTACATTTTTGTAGGCTTGTTTTCTGGACTCTTGGGCTCCCCTCACTCGACTATAGTCTGTTTGATGCTGGTAAGCTTGCTGCAATGGCTCCTGGTCCGTCAAGTTTGAAGTGATTCCAAAGGACTGACGTTTGGCTTGCGCATCGGCCTCTGAAATAGAACGGACAAAACGCTCATCTTTTCGATTTGCTGTAGTTCCTTCAAGAACATAAGAGTCCCGAACAGAAGCCTCAGGATACGGATCTCCTGTCATCGCATGACCATTTTGAACCTTGACACTGGTCAAGACATTTCGGACCTGTCCATTGTTCCAAGTAGACCCGATCGCTCCACCGACTTGGCCAGAATGACCTCCATTTTGGATAGAACCAGACACATAAGAAGTTTCTAATCTAGCTCCATTCTGCAAACGACCGATCAATCCTCCAACACGCTGGTCTCCATTTCGACCCGTTACTTGGATAGATACATCTGCCTGACTCTTCTGCGCCAGTGATTGATTGCCGTGGAAATTACCGACCAGGCCACCAATATTGTACTCCTGCCCCCCATCTTGGGTGCTGGTGATGGATCCTTTAAAGGCAACATTGGTTAGTTTTGTGTTTTGGGCAACTCCTACGAGTCCACCGATATGCTTGTTCCCAGATAGACTACCACTTACAGAAACATCCGTAATCGTTGCATTTTGAGCATTGCTAGCCAAGGCCCCTATAGAATCCTTGCCTGTAACTGCAGCCGATTTCAAGGTCAGTTGCTGGATGGTGGCATTTTTCAAGGTTGCAAAGAGTGGTTTTGCCAAGTTGTAGATGGTATAATCTTTGCCATCCACTCGGCTAGTTAGGCTACCTGAAAATTCTTCTGGAACATAGCTTGTCGCAGAATGTTCTAACTCAACCTCATCTGCTGAAACATCCGCTCCTAGTTTGAAGTTTCCAGTCGGGTTTGACTTCATGGCCTCTATGAGCGCTTTGAAGGACGTATAGACACCTTCTTGACTAAGAGGCGTTTTTGGCAATTCAAAAGAGTAATCTGGACGATAATGATCCCCTTCTCCCTCGACGAGCTGATTAGCTGATACCGTTACGGAATAGGCATTGCCCTTATCTGTAATCTTAGAAACAGGTAAGAGCATATCCTTGAACTTGTCTGACTGAATGCGGACATAGTAGTTGTCTAAATCAGATGGAACTTCCGACAGGGATAGGTAACGTCGGTAGTGACTACCATCTTTACCGTACAGTTCGATACGATCAATATCTTTGATTTCAACCTTCTTATAATCTAGCTGAACTGGGCGTTGATCCTCTATACTAGTTTGTTCCCCTTGACCCGGGTCATATTTCATGACAGTTTTGAGGGTATAAGGAGTATAGTAGTCCAAGTCATCAAGTGTCAATTTTTGAGTGAGGTCCACAAGGTCGACTTCCTTGATCAGCGTTTCGCCCTTGTATAGCTGCACTTTGGCTGATTGATAGCTTGCTGTAGCATCCGTCAAGTGATAGCTAAGAGAAACTTGGCGTTGATCTTCTTCCTTCTCGACACTGACTAGAGAGAGGGTTGGTTTTCTCTTGACACCATCCAGAGCTTGACGAGCTGCCTCGAGATCCGTCCGAACTTGATCGACCAAGGCTTGATTGGCGAAAGGATTGTCCAAAACGAGCTTGGCCTGATCTAGAGCACGATGATAGCGGAGTTTGGCTTGTTCATCAGCATACTGGTAAGCAACTGTAGACTGAGTCACATCCTTCATGTCAAATTCAACTCCAAGAGTTTTCTTATCAACAGGTTGACCGTCTAGATTATTCTTAGCAGTTTCAAGGGCTGTTTTCAAAGAATCAACCTGTTCTTGACTAGCATGAGATGCCTCAAAGAGAGCTTGGGCATTTGCGACTGCCTGTTTATAAGACTCTTGATCTGCAGTGGTATCATTGAAATACTGATGCGTTTTCTGGATGCTATCGGCCTCTTCCACTAATTGGTGTAAGGGTTCGAGGTCGAGAGTTCCTTTTTCTGGTTCCACAGGAGCGTGATCCGCATTTGTAGAAATTGGTTTTGTACCGACTTTGATAATCTGAGGAACTGCTTCTTTTGTGATAGTGTTAGAGATTTCCTCTGTATTTTCGACTTTTCCATCTACTAAATACTGACGGGTGACAATCGTACGCACACCATCTTGACCAGCTTGGCTAACTTCCCTTTGCCCCAAAGGCAGGTCTGCACTTTCCACTTCCTTAGTTGGATAGGATTCGGCCACTGTTGTGGTAACATCCTTTTCTTCAACATTTAAGCTTGGGACTTCATTTACAGGAGCGTCTGTTGGTTTCTCGCTAACAGGAGCTGTTCCGACGGTTACGATCTCCGATACTGCTGGTGTTGTCACTTCGTTAGAGATTTCCTGGCTTCTCTCTACTTTTCCATCTACCA
>NZ_KV818078.1:90921-91235 GCF_001814835.1 Streptococcus sp. HMSC072D07 | reverse complement strand
GGAACTTCATTTACAGGAGCGTCTGTTGGTTTATCGCTAATAGTGCCTGTTCCAACTGTTACGATCTCTGATACTGCTGGAGTTGTCACTTCGTTAGAGAGTTCCTGACTTCTCTCTACTTTGCCATCTACCATGTACTGACGGGTGACGATTGTACGCACTCCATCTTGACCAGCTTGAGTTATCTTAGTCTGGCCAACTGGTAAGCTATCACTCTCTACTCGTTCTCGAGTGTAGGGTTCTGCTACCGTCGTAGTAACATCCTTTTCTTCAACCTCTAGACTTGGAACTTCATTTACAGGAGCGTCTGTTGG
>NZ_KV818078.1:84202-90821 GCF_001814835.1 Streptococcus sp. HMSC072D07 | reverse complement strand
GTGTAGGGTTCTGCTACCGTCGTGGTAACATCCTTTTCCTCAACGTTTAAGCTTGGAACTTCATTTATTGGAGCGTCTGTTGGTTTCTCGCTAACAGGGCCTGTTCCAACTGTTACGATTTCTGATACTGCTGGGGTTGTCACTTCGTTAGAGAGTTCCTGGCTTCTCTCTACTTTTCCATCTACCATGTACTGACGGGTGACGATCGTACGCACACCATCTTGACCAGCTTGGGTTATCTTGGTCTGGCCAACTGGCAAACTATCACTCTCAACTTGTTCTCGAGTGTAGGGTTCTGCTACCGTCGTGGTAACATCTTTTTCTTCAACGTTTAAGCTTGGAACTTCATTTACAGGAGCGTCTGTTGGTTTTTCACTAACGGACTCCTCTGGGCTTGGTTTTGTAGGAGAAAGGACCTTGCTTCCGACTTTTCTAATCTCAGAAGTAGGCTCAGTCGTTACCTGATTGGAAACCTCCTCTGTATGGATCACCTGACCATTTAAAATGTAGCTGCGGGTCAGAATGGTACGACTACCATTTTTCCCTGCCTGAATCACCTCAGTTTGACCTTGCGGCAAATCAGCCGCCTCTACTTCCTCCACTTGGAAAGGAATAATCTCTGTACGACTGGTATCTTTACTTTCAACCTTTAACTCTGGTTGTTCAAAGACAGGAGCATCACTTGGTTTCTGAGCACGGTACTCTTCCTGCGCTTGACTTCCGTTTGAAGTTTGAACTGGAGTATCAATAGGAGCCGAATGATTCAACTCTTTCTTGCCATCAACTGAAGGCTTCACTTCTTTTTGAGATTTCAAATACCCTACATATTGGTAGCCTTCAATCGTAAGTGGGGATTGCAATGTTTCCCCGATCTGTACAGTCAATTCCTGATTATAGTCTGCCAGCATTTGATTTGTCAAAGCCAAGGAAGTTGGCGCAATTAGCTGACTTCCTAGACTGGTCAAAAGCATGAAAGAAGCGAGTTTCTTGCGATCATCTCTTCCCAGTTTAATCGCTACGACCAGTAGCACAATGCCTGCCCCCGCTGCAATTGAGCTAATGAGTTGGCTATGACCAGTTGCAGGCAACTGTCTCGTCGGACGATAAATCAAATAGTATGTATCATCTGTTTCCTCAGCAAACTGTGGCAATTCTTTGACTACCAATTGCTTCTCTTGGTCCGTGAGCTCACTCTCTGTCACGTACTTATAGTGGATTTGTTTTGTGACGGATGGCGTCTGTTCACTGGCTGCTACATTTGCAAGAGAACCTCCTCCACTAAAAAGGTAGAAAACCCCTACCAAAGCAGAAACCAAACCAACCGAAACTTTTCTCAATGAAAAACGCTGGTGCTTTTCTCCTAAATAACTTCTTTTCATTCCTAATCTTTCCTTCATCATGATTTGAATCCCCTCTATTCTACCGAAATTTACTAGATTATTCAATTTATTTGCTATAAATAATAGCCACAAAAAAACTGCTAATCTTTTCAGTTCATTTACGCTGTCAAAATTCTTATCTTATCAGGTCTTGAATGCACAAACAAGATCATGGAGAAACCACAGAAAAAATTCCTAGGTAGCCTTAAACCTAGGAATTTTTCAAATTTTAATCAAACAGAATCGTTTCCTTATTTCTTGAAAATAGACTGTCTGAAGTCGTCTGTCTCACGAAGATAAGCGTTGTAAATCTTCTTCTTAAGCAGGTTGACCCAGCTAGCTTCGACACGGCTAGTAGCATTGGTAATGTTGCGTACATCCTCTGCTACTGCTGCATCCATCAATTGCTGCATCTCTGCATAAGAACGAATGGTTACTTTCTTGGTACTGTTTGGATTTTTAAGCTCGTACTCAATGGTGATTGGCTTCAGTTTGGTCAACTGATCAATTCGCTCCTTGTACATGGCCTTCTTGAAGGCTGCCCAAGAGGTGTATTCACCTTTAAATACATTTTCCAAGACTTTCTGGTCTGTCACGAGACCGACATCTCTTCCAGACCATCCGTCCCACGTTTTCTTCCCTTCATCGAAGGCTTCCTGAGAGTACTGACCGGAAACATAAGGGACAAATCCGTCATGGTAGCCCTTGGCTGCTAGTAATTCATAGGCTGTGCGACGGAACATGACGTCACCTGGCGCTCCATTTGGATTGCTCAAGGCTGAGTAAATTGGTGAGAAGAGGCTGAGACTGAGGTAGCCATTTCGGCCGTATTTTCCGCTTTCCTTGTTCTCCCGACGAGTGATAACATCATTTTCAATCAAAGAGTCAAAGGTCTTTAATTGCTTGATTTCTTCAGCAGTGAAGCTTCGCGTCTGGTTACCAGCATGAGTCTCCTTACCATACTTATCTGTAATATAGTAATTCTCCATCTTTCTGAACCACTGTAACTTGGCAGTATCGCTCTGCTTCAGCATAGAAGTACCTTCTAGATAGTCCAAGGTGTAAATCATGTCAAACATACCATGGACATAGTGTTGAAGGTCTGCTTCATTTTGAACACGTTCCTTGAAATTATAGGTATGCATACGGGTCTTAGAATCCTTGTCCACCTTGAAGAGAGTATTGAGCGTAATAGTTGGTTCATCTGCACTCGGCGAAGACTGCAAGAGTCCGCGAGCATAGAGTTCCGCACCTAGTCCCTCACGACGACCATATCCTTCAAAGTAAATAGCACCGTCAGAGTTATGGGTCATCTCATGCGTGTAGACTGAGTTACCATAGTCTTCCAACAATTTAGCAGCATCAAAGTGAGTTACACTTCCTGTCGCATAGGCATTATAACCCTTGCTTGGATACCACTTGCCGGCAGGTCCGAAGAACTCCTGCATAGCTAGAGATTTTTTATCATTAGCTGGAGCCCAGTATTTTTGACCATTCTTGTCAACCAATGAGAATCCATCATAAACCAGAACAGAACGGAAGAGCTTGTCCTTGCTTTCTGGACTGAGAATCTTATACCAGAAATCATAGTGATCACGTTGCCATTCAGCTGACTTTCTAACACGGTCTTCGACATATTCAACTAGTTCTGCGTCTGTGCGCACTCTGTTATTAGCATCCAGACGATAGCGATCATAAGCCCCCATAGAGAGGGTAGACATATTAGAGATAGCATAGACACCTTTTTCAGTCATGGTCAAGAGTGGTAGGAGCATGCCCTTGTGTTCCCAATTATCTGCTGTAATCTTGTCATAAACACCGACAGAGTACTTGCTCTTGCCCTCGGCTGCATCCTGAAGCTGTCTAGCCTCTGCTACATCCGATTTAGCCTCAACGATGTAGGCCTTTGTATTGGTTTTGAGCCATTCATTATTAGTCTTATATGGTAGGAAGAGCTGACGGTAGCCTTCAAGGTAATTGAAGAGTCCTCGCTTGCCAGTTGCTTCAGAGAGCGAATTGTCATACGCTGTATAGTTGTTCTTAGCCTTGAGATTCTCAAGTCCTGATTTCCCTAAAGCAATGATTGTATCTAAAGTCGAAACATCATTCTTACCGTAGAAATCAAACTTGTAAGCCGACAAGTCCTTAACATTAAAGTTATCATAGTTGATATTATACCAACGGTTAAGGTAAGTCAGACCCAATAGGAAAGCTTCTTTATCAGCAAGAATCTTCTTAACAAGATAATCCTTAACTACTTCACCTTCAGTATTGATAGCCTTATCCATAGCCAGAACTTTTCGTAGTTCTACTGACAGTTTGCTTTTCACTTGCGTAAATGCGGTGTCTAAATATAGTTCATCCAAAGAAGTGTCTGCTGTTACTCCGAGAGCTGTACGCATAGCTGGCGAATCAAGAACAACCTTGTTCAGTTCTGGCAAGACTTGATTTAGAACACTTGTATAATCTGATGCAAAGGCTTCTGGAGTATAAAGAAGGTCTAACCCCTTGATACTATACTCAGCAATGCCTCGATTTACGAAATCTCCCTGATAAGATATTTCTAGGTAGTCAATGGTATTGTCCATGTAGTGAAGCATCAAACGATTGATTGCTGTTTTATTGCTATGGATATCAGTGATAATCTGGTCACCCTTCATCGGAACAACATCCAGTAGGTACTCCTTGTTCAACTTATGCTCTTTCGGAATCTTGTTCGCAAACGAAACAATGGTTTCTTTATTGTAGAAAGGAAGCAGTTTCTCCATATTTGCGTAAGAATATCCGCGGTCAAATTGAGCATTGTTTACTTCACCATAGTCGACAAAACGCATATTTAGATTCGTGTCATCTAGGCTAGTTGTTATGTCCATAGCAGTCAGTTTTTCTTCCATTTCTTCTTGAGTAATTGTAGAAGTAACAAACTGATCGTTTTTCAAGGTTTCGCTTTTGGCAACTTTATATGCTTGCGTAATGCGGTCGTTTTTGTAGCCCTGATCCCCAGAAATACTGTAAACATTTGTACCGCTAACATTACTGATAACATTATCAACTAAACCATTGAAGTAGTTCGAGCCGACCACTCCACCGATTTGACCGTTAGTGGTTGAATTATATAATTTTCCTATCACATAAGATTTGGTGATTCGAGCATTGTTTTCTAGACGTCCAACCAAACCACCAATACGTTGTTCATTTGATCGTGCACCACTAATAATCGTTACATCTGCTTTACTTTGGCTAAGAAGAGATTCTCCTCCTTTAAGGCTCGCAACCAAACCACCTACGTTATAAGCTTTGATGTGTTGATTGTTAGATAGGATGGTACCAGTAAAGGAACTATTGGTAATTTGCGTATTGGTTCCAGTAACTACTAGACCCGCTACGTTAGAAGCGTTACCTACTACCGATACTCTCCCTTGAACAGAAACGTCTGTGATTCGCGCATTTTCCGCATTGCGTGCCAGTGCAGCCGAGTCATAGGTACCCACGATATTCACATCTTTAAAGTCGATATTTGAAATGGTAGACCCACTCTTGAGGTTTTCAAATAAAGGCTTGGCTAGATTATAAATGGCGTATTGCTTACCATTATGACTACCTGTCAGACTGCCGGTGAAGTTCCCTTTGAGGTAGACATAATCCGCAGGAGCTAGGTTGACCTCGCTCGCATCCAAATCAGCTCCCAGAACATAATTTCCTGCCATATTTCGCTTCATAGCGTCTACCAATCCAGCAAAGCTAGTGTAGACATTTTGCTGACTTGGGACTGCCTTACTGATGTAGAAGTCATGCCCAGACTTGTAGCCCGCTTCACTTTCTTGGACGAGTTCAGGAAGGGTTACATTAACCTTATAGACTGCCTTACCATCTTTCTCTGCTTCAGAAATACTGTGAACTGGTAAGAGAATTTCTTTGGATTCGCTTGATTTGATCTTGACGAAGTAAGTAGACAGATCCGTAGGCATAGAGCTCATCGATACAAGGCGCTTGTATTGATCGTTTTCTTTATGATAAAACTCAACTGAATCAATATCACGGAAGGTTATTTTCTTGTATTCTAGCTCAAAGTTACGACTATCTGTTTCAAACTCAGTAAAGCTACCATTATCCAATTCATAAGTCAACTTGGTTTTCAAAGTATAACCTGTATAGTAGTCTAGATCGCCAATTTTCAAGCTGCCAGCAAAATTGGTAATTGGAAGAGTGCGAACCAGCTGATCTCCCTGGTACAATTCTGCAGTCGCTGAACGTAAGGACTGGGTCTGGTCTTCCAATCTATATTGGACCGTCACCGACTTATCATCAGCATTCTCAGTCAGACTTAGAATGGAAACTGTCGGCTTGACTTTAGGCACACCATTTAGAGCTTCTTTGGATGCTGTCAGGTTAGCAAGAGCTTGGTTGACCCGTACTTGTGTAGCAATCTGATTGTTCAAAACTCTTTCAGCCTTGGTCAATTCGTCAGTATAAGCTGTCTGCTTATCTGAGTCCGCATTCTTATATTTAACCGAAGTTTTAACTCTTGGATTTAAATCGTACTCAGTCTGAAGAGCTGTTTTAACAACTTCAAGACCACTTAATTGAGCCTTGGCTTGATTGATTTGTTCCACCAGTTGGTTGACTTCTGCTTGGCTGGCTTGGGATTGGCTCAGAATCGCTTGACCAGCCGTCAAAGCAGCATCATAGTTAGCTTGATGACTCTGACTATCGTTGAAATAACGGGCCTGAGCTTTAATCTGATCCGCTTCTGCCAAGAGATTATGCAGTGAAATTAAATCGAACTCCTCTAAAGCATCTGCTTTCGGTGGATCGTTCGGTACCATGTTTGGCTTAGCCGTTCCAACTTTGACTACTTGCGTTACGGGAGCTAGAGTTTCCTCGTTGGACAACTCTTGGCGATCAACCTCTTGACCGTTAGAACTGTAGACGCGAGTCTTAATCGTGCGCTCACCCTCAACACCTGGAGTCGCGATTTGACGAGCATTTTGAATAAGCTCATCCGTTTCTTCTTCACGAATGCTAAAGTTGATTTTCTCAACCCGAGTTTCGTCAGTATATGTCAGTGGATACTCTGGCAGAGCGTCTGCTTTCGGCGCTTCATTTGGCACCATAGTTGGCTTAGCTGTTCCGACTTTGACGATTTGCGTTACTGGAGCTAGGGTTTCCTCATTAGACAATTCTTGGCGGTCAATTTCCTGATCATTGGAACTGTAGACACGAGTCTTGATAGTCCGTTC
>NZ_KV818078.1:83824-84102 GCF_001814835.1 Streptococcus sp. HMSC072D07 | reverse complement strand
TGGCGATCAACCTCTTGACCGTTAGAACTGTAAACACGGGTCTTAATCGTACGCTCACCCTCAACTCCCGGAGTGGCGATTTGACGAGCATCTCGAACAAGCTCATCGCTTTCTTCTTCACGAATGTTAAAGTTGATTTTTTCAACGCGCGTTTCGTCAGTGTAAGTTAGCGGATACTCTGGCAAATCATCTGCTTTAGGTGCTTCATTTGGTACCATATTTGGTTTAGCCGTGCCGACCTTGACCACTTGCGTTACGGGAGCTAGAGTTTCCTCGTT
>NZ_KV818078.1:61069-83724 GCF_001814835.1 Streptococcus sp. HMSC072D07 | reverse complement strand
GTTTCGTCAGTATAAGTCAACGGATACTCTGGCAAAGCATCTGCTTTCGGTGCTTCACTTGGCACCATATTTGGTTTAGCCGTGCCGACTTTGACGATTTGTGTTACAGGAGCTAGAGTTTCCTCGTTAGACAACTCTTGACGGTCAACAACTTGACCGTTAGAGCTGTAGACGCGAGTCTTAATCGTGCGTTCGCCCTCAACACCTGGAGTTGTGATTTGACGAGCATCTCGAACAAGCTCATCGGTTTCTTCTTCACGAATGCTAAAGTTGATTTTTTCAACGCGCGTTTCGTCAGTATAAGTCAACGGATACTCTGGAAGGGGGTCTGCTTGCGGTGGATTGTTCGGTACCATGCTTGATTTAGCCGTGCCGACCTTAACGACTTGCGTTACGGGAGCCAGAGTTTCCTCATTGGACAACTCTTGGCGGTCAACCTCTTGTCCATTAGAACTGTAGACACGAGTCTTGATAGTCCGTTCACCTTGGACTCCTGGAGTGGCGATTTGACGAGCATCACGAACCAATTCGTCCGTATGTTGCTCCTCGATGTTGAAGGCTATTTTCTCTACACGAATTTCGTCAGTATAAGTCAACGGATATTCTGGCAGAATATCTGCTTTTGGTGCTTCATTTGGCACCATGCTTGGTTTAGCCGTGCCGACTTTGACAATTTGCGTTACGGGAGCCAAGGTTTCTTCATTCGAAAGTTCTTGACGGTCAACCTCTTGACCGTTAGAACTATAGACACGAGTCTTAATCGTGCGCTCACCCTCAACTCCTGGTGTTGTGATTTGGCGACTCCCCTCTGGAATCTCATCTGTGTACTGCTCCTCAATAGAAAAATCAATCTTTTCTATTCTAACCTCATCATTTGTAGTCAATTCCAACTCAGAGTTCTCATGAATAGGAGCTGTCTCGGGACTGGTTCCGTACTCTGCCAACTCCGGAACTTCGTGAACAGGAGCTGTTTCAGGAGTTGTGCCATATTCCGTCAATTCCGGAACTTCATGAACTAGCGCTGTATCAGGAGTTATCCCATACTCTGTCAATTCTGGAACTTCGTGAACAGGTGATGTCTCGGGACTGGTTCCGTACTCTGACAATTCCGGAACTTCGTGAACAGGCGCTGTTTCAGGAGTTGTGCCATATTCCGTCAGTTCTGGAGTCTCACGAACTGGAGTTGTCTCAGGACTGGTGCCATACTCTGACAATTCCGGAACTTCGTGAACTGGGGATGTTTCAGGAGTTGTGCCATATTCTGTCAGTTCTGGAGCTTCGTGAATAGGAGCTGTATCAGGATTTGTCCCATATTCCGTCAGTTCTGGAATCTCTTGAACTGGAGGCATCTCAGAACTTGTGCCGTACTCTGCCAATTCTGGAACTTCATGAACTGGAGATGTATCAGGACTCGTGCCATATTTTGTCAGTTCTGGAACTTCGTGAACTGGAGTTTCTTTTGGTATCGAGTTAGTTGGAGCTGTTCCAACTAAAATAATTTCAGAAACAGGTTCAAGCGTCACTTGATCAGAAATCATTTCGCTTTTTACGATTTCTTGATTCTCACGATAATGACGAGTTACAACTGTTCTTTGGCCTCGAACACCTGATTGTATGACTTTTGATTGACCTTGAACCAAGTCATCTGAATACTGGTATTGGGTCTGATAAGGGAGATCTTGAACCGACTTTTGTTCACTAATTTTTAATTCTGGCAATTCATGAACTGCTCCAAGGCGAGCGAGTTCTCTCTCCTTAGCAGCTATAGCTTCTCTTTCTTCCTCAGTTAAAGCATCACCCTTATCCGAAACAATCTCTTTCATATCAAGATTTGTTTCACTCGGTTTAAGTTCACTTCCCTTCTCTTTCTCCAAATCAAGTGTCGGATTTTCCTTCTGAGCAGAATGAGTTAAATGACTATCATTTTGTTCTTCATTCTTTAAGTAACCGATATAGTCGTAACCGTCAATTTTCAATGGCGCTGGAAGGGATTCTCCAAGACCCAAGTTAAGACTTTGATTATATGCAGCGAGTTCGATATTCGTCACTGCTAAGACTGTTGGAGATAGCAGCATGGATCCCATTCCAGTTACCAACAAGATCGAAGATAAATACCTCTTCCCATTTCTGCCTCTAACAACTACAAGTACTAGTAATGCAAGACCCATCGCTGTAAATGTTGATTCCCAAAGGCCGGAGTGACCTGTCTTAGGCAATACTCCAGATGAATCCCCTTGAGTAGTCGGACGATAAACTAAGTAATAGGTCTCTGAAGCATCCTCAACATGCTTTGGAATCTCCCTAATCAAGGCACTCTTCTCTGCCTCTGTCAATTCAGACTCCACTACGTAGTGGTATTTGACCTGAGCAGACTGCTGACTTTGAATTTCTGCTGCCTTTACAGAAGTCAAGTCCCCAGTTATTTGCCCATTCAAAAAGAAGCTTCCAATAGTCGCCGAAACGAGCCCGACAGACAACTTTCTGAAAGAAAAGCGCTGTCGTTTTTCTCCATAAAACTGATGTTTCATTCTAAAGATTTCCTTTTCAATATATTATTCAATCCTTTCTATTCTACCTGATTTCACTTGATTATTCAAATTATTTGTCGCGATTTTTAGAAACAACACGTGCTTTTGAAAAGTACCAAAACACGACCTCCCTTTTTGAAAAAATCTCAAAAATCAACTTAAAACTCTCCCTAAAAATGTTGAATTTCTACATCTTTGTCCTAAGCTTTTACCAGCAAAAAAAGAGAGAAATGACTTTCTCTCTTTTACCTTCTCTCTCATCTTAAACTATGAGAAGACATATTTCTAATCTGATTATTTGGCTTCAAATCCTTCTGCGACAGCGTCCGCAAAGTTTTCTTCTACGATGCTTGCACAGTGATCACAGATAACTGCATGGTAGCTGCGTTCTGCTGTTGTTGGGTCGATACGACGGCAACGGTCACAAACTTCACCTGCAGCGCGTTCAACTGTAAAGGCAACATCCTCAAAGCTAACTGCTCCTTCTGGAGCTGTACCTTCAGCGATGGTCAATTCTGACACGATCAAAAGTTGAGCTACATTGCTATCCACTGCTCCAAGAAGAGTTTTCACCACTTCATTTGGATAAACTGTCAAGTGTGCTTCAAGCGATTTCCCGATAACTTTTGCATTACGCGCTTCTTCCAAGGCTTTTTGAGCTTGTCCGCGGAAATCCATGAAGGCTGACCATGTATCCAAGATTTCTTCTTGGTTGGCAAAAGTTTCTGCTTCTGGCAATTCTGACAATTGAACAAATTCTTCAGCTTCAAACTCAAGATATGACCAGATTTCTTCTGCAGTGTGAGGAAGGATTGGTGTCAAGAGTTTGGTGATTTTGACAAGAACGTCATAGAAGACTGTCTGCATTTGACGGCGTTCGAGTGATTTGGCACCTTCGATGTAAACAACGTCTTTAGCGAAGTCAAGGTAGAAGGCTGACAAATCAACGTTGATGAAGTTCACCAAGGCCTTGTAAATTGTCAAGAATTCAAAGTTGGCATAAGCATCACGAATGGTCTTGACAAGCTGGTTAAAGCGAATCGTCATGTACTTGTCAACTGAACGAAGTTCATCGTAAGCCACTGCGTCTTGAGCTGGGTTAAAGTCAGAAGTGTTAGCAATCAAGAAACGAAGAGTGTTACGGATCTTACGGTAAGTTTCAGAGACTTGGCTCAAGATATCCATAGAGATACGCACGTCGTTGCTTGAGTCAACACTTGTTACCCAGAGACGCAAGATTTCCGCACCAAATTGTTTTTCAACATCGCTTGGAGCAATGGTATTCCCAAGAGATTTAGACATCTTCTCACCTTTACCATCAAGGGCAAATCCTTGTGACAAGATTTGTTTGTAGGGAGCAACGCCATGGTTAGCAACAGATGTGATAAGTGATGAGTTGAACCAACCACGGTACTGGTCAGAACCTTCAAGGTAAAGATCTGCTGGATATTTGAGTTCTGGACGGTTGACCACTACTCCATTCCATGATGAACCTGAGTCAAACCATACGTCCATGATATCTGTTTCTTTTTTAAACTCGCCATTTGGTGAACCTGGATGCGTAAATCCTTCTGGCAAGAGGTCCTTAGCATCACGTTCCCACCAGATGATAGAACCGTGTTCCTCAAAGAGTTGAGCTACATGTTCAATAGTCTCAGCTGTCATGATTGGTGTTCCGTCTTCAGCATAGAAGATTGGAAGCGGAACACCCCAAGCACGTTGACGAGAGATAACCCAGTCACCACGGTCACGAATCATATTGTAAAGACGAACTTTCCCCCATTCTGAGTGGAACTTCACTTTTTCAATTTCATCCAAGATTTCTTGGCGGAATTTAGATACAGAGGCAAACCACTGTGGTACTGCACGCCAGATGATTGGCTTCTTAGTCCGCCAGTCAAATGGATATGAGTGAGAAATTTCTTCTTGAGCAAGGAGCAAATCACCCAGTTTTTCGATAACAGTCGGCACAACCTTATCATAGAACTGACCCGCAAATTCAGGACCAGAATTTTCCATCATAATACCGCGTTCGTTAACTGTTACAGCAACTTCAAGGCCGTTGGCAACACCGACATTGTAGTCGTCCTCACCAAAACCAGGGGCTGTATGGACGATACCTGTACCAGAGTCAGTCGTAACGTGGTCACCAAGGATTACCAACTCATCTACAGCTGTATCCCATGGGTGGACTGTTACGATGTGATTCAATTCTTGACCACGGTAGGTTGCCAAGACTTGCACATCCGCCCAGCCAAATTTCTCAGACAAACTGTTCAACAATTCTGAAGCAACTACAAACTTACGAGATTCACCAGCTGGTTGAACGACTACGTAGTCAATATCAGCTCCAACTGTCAAACCACGAGAAGCTGTGATAGTAAATGGAGTAGTTGTCCAAACTACGATGTAAGTGTCTGTATCTAGGACACCTTTTCCGTCTTTGACGCGGTTAGCATAGTAAAGGGAAGTTGAAAGCAAGTCATGGTATTCAATTTCCGCTTCAGCAAGAGCTGATTCAGATGACCAAGACCAGTAAACTGGCTTGGCACCACGGTAGATGTAGCCTTTCTTAGCCATTTCTCCGAAGACACGGATCTGAGCCGCTTCATAGTCCGGAGTCAAGGTCACATAAGGATTTTCCCAGTCACCAGAAACACCCAATCGTTTAAAGTCTTCACGTTGTTTATCTACTTGAGAAAGAGCGTACTCGCGGCAAAGTTTCAAGTACTCAACCAAGTCCATTTCTTTGCGTTTAACGCCCTGTTTTGCCAAGACTTGCTCGATTGGCAGACCATGAGTATCCCAACCTGGGATATAAGGAGCATAAAATCCTGACATAGACTTCGAACGAACAATAATATCTTTAGAAATCTTGTTCATGGCATGTCCAACGTGGATATTTCCGTTTGCATACGGAGGTCCATCATGCAAGGTGAAATGCGGTTTTCCTTGGTTCAATTCTTGACGACGTTGGTAAAGTTTTGCTTCTTCCCATTCTTTTTGCCAAACTGGTTCTTTGGTTGGAAGACCAGCACGCATTGGAAAATCTGTTTTCCCTAGATTGAGGGTTTCTTTAAGTTTCATTGTTACTCCTTTAATTTAAACTGACAAAATAAAAACCACGATTCGCAAAAAGGACGAAATTCGTGGTACCACCTTTGTTCGAAAAAAGACAGGGTCTCTTTTCCTCTTTTCCCGTAACGTGGGGGACGTCCAGTCTTACTATTTTCGGACTGGATTGCTTGAGAGGATAATCTAACCACTAGGGATTGCAGGACTCTCACCATCTCCCGCTCGCTGAAAATATAGTTGGTTGGATCTTGTTCTCACATTTTTTATAGGATAAGAACAGATTCTTTGTTTGCATCGTCCTCAGTTGCCGCAGTAGCCTCTACTTCAACTGGCTCTTCATGCTGGTCACTTTCTTCTGTCTGTTGATTTTGTTGAGCTTCAAACTCAGCTAATTCTTTGTTACCAGCCTCGATACGAGCTTGCAATTCAGCAACCTCTTCTGGTGTGAATTGACGAGTCATATCAATAGGCTCTTCCTCTGGTTGTAAAGATACAGTTTCACCAAGAACTTCACCCACCACTTCTTTAAAGGCTTCATCACTTGTCTGAAGGTAAGTAGCTGTTGGGCGAAGAATATCTTCCCAATCAGATGACTCGACAATAGCCAATTGACTTTCAATCGTAGACTTGAGGCGTTGATGGAATACGCGACTCTTGTTCTTCAACTCTTCTGTCTCAACAGCCACTCTCTTCGCATTATCTGTTGCCTGACGGAGAATTTCATTTGCCTTGTATTTCGCTTCTTCAAGCAAACGTTGAGCGTCTTGTTCAGCTTGTTGAATAATATTGTTTGAACGTTCTTGAGCAGCCTGTTTAACACGCTCCGCAGTATCTTGAGCAATCAAAACTGACTGACTCAAGGAATCCTTCATCTCATCAAAGTAAGACAAACGTTCTTCCAAACTCTTGATGTGTGTCTCTTTATCGTGATTGCTACGAACCAAGTCTTCGTAGTCACGAACAACGATATCAAGAAACTCGTCTACTTCTTCTGGATCAAAACCTCTAAATCTTGTACCAAAGGTTTTATCTTTAATTTCTAACGATGTAATTGGCATACTTTTCCTCACTTACTTAATAAAAAATAGAATCATTAATTGCTTCTGGTTCTTGCTCGCTTGTTACTGTTCTCTTAGGAATATCATTCGTATAATAGGAAAGACGTTCTTCTAGTTTTTTGATATAGAGTTCAGTTTCATTTTTGTATCGAATCATCTCCTCCAATTCAAAGTAAATCTTATCTAGAAAGAGGTCAACTTCTTCCTGATTGTAGCCTCTGAATGTTCTTGAGAAAGCTTTATCACTTATTTCTTGTGGTGTAATCGACATATTTTTTCTCACTTGCTTAAAAGTAGCCGGACTGTTAGTTTTTTCTTATCCTTTTTGGTCTGACCATTGTCTTTGACAACTTTCAAACGACCAAACTTTCTCACACTGATCAAATCTCCAACTGCGACCTGGTAATCAGATTTTTCAACCACATGATAATTTACCTGGACAGATTTTTTCTCAATCAGTTGACTAGTTTGATTTCTAGATAATTTCAAGGCACTTGATAAGAGGGCATCCAATCGAAAACTCGAAACTAAAATTTCTCGTTCTCTATAATCAATTTTAGACAAAATCCTATCGGTAAAAGGACGTTCCTCCAGCGATACAGGAAGTCTGCCAATCTTTCTTATTCCATCCTGAAAAAGAGGAATGAAATCACGATTGACAAAAATCTGTGCTCTCTTTTCATCTACCAAGATATCACCAAATAATTTACGGTCAATTCCTAGTTGGTTGATGATTGTTCCCAATATTTTTCCATGACTCAGTTGTTCAAACTTACTCGGATAGCAAATTTCCAACAAGGCCATTTCAAAGTCTGATATCTCCGGTTCAAAGTAATCGGGATAGAGAAGAACACGAACCGACTCTGTCGGAAGAAAATCACCACTACTTTGGCAACCCAGTCCATATGTCCCAGCTAGTACCCTCAAAATCTGTTCCTGATGGGGATTGATAAAAGGAGTAAGTACCGGCGCATAGGTATCTTCTACCCGCTTGATCCACTCTAAACCCTTATCAATAAAGGGAATATCATCTTGGGAAAAATGCTGATAAATGGCTCGATTTGCTGTCATAGTAATAGGACTAGTCGTGTTAAGAGATTTCCAACAAACTGAATCAGAATCAGCGCTGCCCAAACCGTAAAATCAAGACCAGCAAATTGTAGATTGAGCTTACGAAGGGGCTCAATAACTGGGCGAGCAAGTCTGATAACTAAGCGACCTAGCTGGCTTTCATAGGCATTTGGAAACCATGAAAGAAGAGCAAATGCAACGAGAATGATGGAATAAATGCTAACCGCATTTTGGATTAAACGAATTAAGAAAATCATTATCTTGCTCTATTTCGTTTAATATCAAAACCAAACTCAGCGCTTTGTGATTCATCTGGAAGCTTGATATCCTCAATATTCACGACAACGTTGACAGGCGTCAATAGATACATCGTACTCGCAACTTTTTTCATATTTCCAGCCAAGACATGACGGGCTCCATCCAAGTAATCAAGGCAACGACGGGCTTGTACTTCTGTCATGTATTGGAAATCAATCAAGATACTTTCATTTCCAGTTAACAAATCAACAATCTCAGTTGCATCCTCATACTTTCTTGGATAACGAACATCAATCGTCACTTTCTCATCTGAGTGATGGTTTTGCTTTGCCAACTCTTGTTGACGAGCATGGAGGCGAGTAATATTCGCATCTTTTACTGAGCCCGGCTGAGCAGATGCTGGTAATTCTTTAGAAGATGAGATGGCTGGGCTAACTGTTTCCTCTTGTTGAGTCTGGTAGTTAGTCACGTCTTCTCCATCTTCTGTAAAATAATCTATAAATTTATCGAATCTATCTTTTAAAGACATAGCTCTCTCCTATTTAAAAAATGCTGTACCGATTCGAACAAAGGTTGAGCCGAACTGAATCGCTTCTTTAAAGTCACGACTCATTCCCATGCTTAGCTCTGTCATCGGCATATTAGGGATTTGTTTTTCTCTAATTTCTGCTTGCAGAGCCTGCGTATCCTTGAAAATTTCTTTCAATTCATCACTGTCTGCCTCAAAAGGAGCCATGGTCATTAAACCAACATACTCAATCTGATCTAACTTAGCCAATTCTGGCAAAAGTTCTAGCAATTCTTCTTTTGAAAACCCATGCTTACTTTCTTCCCCAGAAATATTAACCTGCAAGAAACACTTGATAACATGATCTGTTCTCTTTTGAATTTCCTGGGCTAATTTTAGGGAGTCTAAAGCATGAAAGTAATCCACATATGGGATTACTTCTTTTACTTTCCGTCTCTGTAGTGTTCCTATTAAATGCCAAGTGACTGGGTAATCTTTCAAGGCCTGATATTTTTCTAAAAATTTATCAACCCGATTTTCACCGATATGATAGATGCCAAGCGGAAGCAAAGCTTCCGCTGTTTGTACATCTACATATTTTGTCACTGCGATTACTGAAACAGCATCTAGATTACGGTTGGCTTTTTGACTAGCATCAGCAATTTGCTGAAAAACTAATTCAGTATTTTTTTTCAAATTCATTGATTAACGATTTTTGAAGAATGGAGGTGTATCCAATTCATCTTCATCTTGTGAAACTGGTGTTTCGAAGCGTTCTACTGGTGAAACAACTGGATCTGTTTGGCGAACAATTGACTCACGACGCAAGTCCCAGTCTCCAAAAGCAGAGGCTTGGTTTGTTTCAAAACGACGTGGGCTTGATTTAGGCATTTCTGCTGTCTCTTCCAAGTCGAATTGACGGTCAAATGTGTGCGCTTGTGGAGCTTTAGTTGATGGACGTCCAACTGGTTGGTTGTTACGAGCTCCAACTACTTTTTCCACTCGCTCTTGACGAACACCTGTCGCTACAACAGTAACACGGATTTCATCCTTCATGCTTTCGTCAATTGATGTTCCAAGCCAGATGTTTACACCTTGGCCAGCTGCTTGGTTGACAATTTCTGAAGCTTCTTCTGCTTCAATCAAGGTCAAATCAAGACCACCAGTAACGTTGACGATGACATCCTCTGCACCATCGATTGTTGTTTCAAGAAGTGGAGAGTAAATTGCTTTACGAGCCGCTTCAACAACGCGTTCTTCACCACTACCGATACCGATACCCATAAGAGCATTCCCTTTGTTGGCCATTACAGTTTTCACGTCAGCAAAGTCAAGGTTAATCAATCCTGGATTCGTGATCAAGTCAGTGATCCCTTGAACACCTTGGCGAAGAACGTTATCTGCTTCGCTAAGAGCTTCAAGAAGTGGCGTTTTCTTATCAACAATTTCAAGCAAGTTGTTATTAGAGATAATCAACAAAGTATCAACATGCTCGCGAAGTTCGTTGATTCCTTCTACAGCGTACTGACCACGTTTACTTCCTTCAAATCCGAAAGGACGTGTCACAACACCAACTGTAAGAGCACCAAGATCTTTAGCGATACGTGCAATAACAGGGGCTGCACCTGTACCAGATCCACCACCCATACCTGCAGTGATAAAGACCATGTCCGCTCCAGTGATAGCTTCCGTCAAAGCTTCTTCACTTTCTTCTGCAGCTTTACGTCCAACTTCAGGACGTCCTCCAGCACCCAAACCACGAGTCAATTTTGGACCAAGTTGGATAACTGTTTCTGCTTTCGTACTGCTAAGGGCTTGTACATCAGTGTTGGCTGCGATAAATTCTACACCAGCAACACCTTCGTCAACCATGCGGTTGATGGCGTTACCACCACCACCACCGACACCAATTACCTTAATAACTGCGCCTTGAGCTGCTGCTGTATCAAATGAAAATGTCATAATTTCTTATCCTCTTTTATTCATCAAACATGCTTCCGATCAAACCACGGAAACGTTCTGTTAGCTTCGGTTTACTTTGAGAACTTGCTTGGAATTCTTCCTTGGGAGCAACTGGAGTTTCCTGCACAGTTTCAGCTGGAGCTGCTTGTGCTGGACTTGGTTGCGCTACTGGATTCAAACGTTGATTTGGAATGCCAAAGTTGATTGGTTTTTGACGAAGGAATTCATCTCCTTTAACTGCTTTTTGGGCAAGAAGATTGACTTCAGTCAATTTACCAGCAAACTCAGACAAGCTAATCACGTGCGCAAATGCAGGGTTGCGAATTCCAACTTGATTTGGTACATAAAGTTTTACGCGAACACCAAATACTTCTTGGGCTAATTCAACAATTCCTGGCAAAATTGCATTTCCACCGATAAGGACGATACCTCCAGGTAAATCTAACAAGTGTCTTCTTTCCAACTCTTGTTTGATTTGGTCAAAGATATGTTTGATGCGTGCTGAGATAATTTCTGCCAAGTAGCTTTCTGTTACTTCAACAGGTTCTACTTCACCAATTACTTCAACTTGGAAAGTTTCGTTACTTGCTAGTGGAACGTAAGCTTCACCATAGTTCAGTTTCAAACTTTCAGCAATTTTTTGAGATGTTTTCAAGACTTTAGAAATGTCTTTAGTAACGTAATCTCCACCTTCTTGGTAGATGTTAGTGAACTGCAATTCTTGGTTGCGGATAGTCGCTACAGTAGTCTGACCTCCACCCATGTCAATGACAGTCGCACCAAATTCGCGTTCGCCTTCATTGAGAACGGAGTTCACAATTGCCAAAGGTGAAATAATCACATTATCAACATGAATACCTACACGCTCAACCGTCTTGCGAAGATTGTGTAGAATTGTACGAGGACCTGTGTAAAGCAGACCACGCATTTCCAAGCGAACACCCATCATACCACGAGGGTCACGGATTCCTTGAAAACCATCCACGATGAATTCTTCTGGAATAAAGGTAATCACTTCACGGTCAGGAGTCATGCTCTTTGTCAAAGCTGATTTGACAACATTTTCAACATCTTGATCTGTGATTTCTTTAGTATCTGAAGTTACAGGAATCATTCCTTGTGTTGGTTCAACCTGCAAGAGGTTTGCTGGAAGGCCAACGTTAACAGACTTAATAGAAATACCAGCTTTCTCTTCTGCCTGTGTGATTGCGGATTTGATTGCTGAAGCAGCTGCTTCAATATCAACAATAATTCCGTCTTTTACACCTTTACTTTTGGCATTACTAACACCAATTACATTTACTTCGCCATCTCTATGCTCAGCTACTAGCACTTTAATCGAGCTTGTTCCGATATCTAAGCCTGTAAAAAAACCATCTCTAGTCATTACATCGCGTCCTCTCTGTCTTCCAAGTTTCTCACTTCTATTTAATAACTATGTTTGGGCATAGCTATTCAAAGAATATTATAACACAAAAAATCCAATCGTGCTTAGTTTTTGATAAAATTCCTGCATGTTTTTTGAGAAAATTCTAGAAAAATTCTTCTTCTAAGAGATTTTTTGAAGTTAACGTTCACAATTTCCTTTCTGCTTCTTAAAAACCCAAAAAAGAGAAGATCATTTTAGATCTTCTCTTGAATAAATTCTTCCGATTTTTGTTGTAAAAAATTTTCTACTAATTTCCCTGTTAAGCGAATTGCTATCACGATAACAGTCGAAACAATGAGATAATTTAAGGGTTGGCCGAAGCTTCCAATAAGTGGTGGTTTGTTTAAAAATCCATAATCCCCATCTACAACTAAATTGACAACCCATATCAAGCCATTTAAGGCGAAGGTAATCACCGCCACATTCTTCAAATCGAGAAGGGATGGCTGATAGTTTCTAAACAAGTATAGAAGCGCATTTCCTAAAAGGGCAACATGTCCGATAATGAAGGACAAAATGGTCACGTGTGGAAATGGGTAGGGATCAAAGAGAGGGTAAGCCAGTGCTGCTGTTGCTCCAAAAGTTCCTAAAAGAGCAAAGTACTGTTTGTACTTGGATTTTCCTGGAATCAAGAGCATAACAAACATGGCGATACGGCAATGATAGAAGGGTAAACTTTCTGACAGAGGCATGAGATTTCCCCAATACCAGCTATACAGAACAATCAGTTGAACAGACTGAAGAATCTGAATAAAACGCTGGTAAGCAACTTTCTCGCGAAAACGATAAGAAGCATAGAAAGTAAGAGCCAGTAAACATAACAAACCAATGTACCAGTGAAGTTCAAACTGGGGCGGTTCTGATATCTGTGTGGTAAATAATTTATCCCACAAATTCATATTCTATTCCTCGTTCATCTAGCCGGAGCAGTAGAAAAGTCACTGCTCGACCTTTTTATTTTTTTTGAAAAACTTGATTCCATGCCATGCATAGAATACTTGCGTCTTAAATTCGCAACCTATTATATCATTTGTATTGCAGAAATGCACTGATTTGAAATCTACAATTTCATATGGAAATCGCTAAACTACATTAGGCTTTCGACCAACTCGGCTAGATTCATGGAGTTAGAGCCTTTAAGCAAAATTTGGTCATTGGCACCGAGGCTTTCCTTAACCTGCTTGACTAGGTCTTCAAATTGGTCCTCGTCAGCTGTTTTCTTGAAGTAGAAAACGTGACCGATTGGGAACATTTGACTGGCAAGTTGTGCCAATTCGGCAATGTCTTCTCCATAGAAAATAACGGTATCCAGCACATCTGGCGATAGGCTTAAAATCATCTGGTTATGGAGTTGGACTGACTGGTCGCCGAGTTCCTTCATGTCTGCCAAGACAGCGATTTTCTTGCCCCCTTCATTAGCTGGAATGGCAGAGAATGTCTCCAAAATCAACTTCATAGCAGTTGGATTGGCATTGTATACGTCAGACAGAATATCTGCTCCATTGGCTGCCTTCTTCCACTCAGTACGATTGCGGGTCAATTCTAGGTTCTGAAAGGCCTGACGAATTTGCTCCTCTGAAACTCCTTCTTGTAGAGCCACATAAGCAGCAATCATAGCATTGGTGGCATTGTACTTACCTGTCACTGGCAAATCGAGGGCTTGTCCCAAGAAATTGGCCTTAAAGGTCAGACTATTCTTGCGCTCAACCAAGTCTGTGATTTCCAGCTCTGCTCCTGGCCCAAAACGAACCACCTTTTTATCTGTAGGCAAGTAGTCCTCTACAATCGAGTCAGCTGGTGCCAAAAGCAAAGAACCTGGTGCCATACCATCTGCAATCTGCATTTTTCCTTTGGCAATCTCAGAACGGTCTTTGAAAAAGGCCAAATGAGCCTCTCCAACCAAGGTCACAATGGCTGTCTTAGGATGAGCCAATTCAGACAAGAGATGGATATCCCCCAAGTGATCCTGCCCCATTTCCAAGACCAATTTTTCAGTATCATCTGGCATATGAAGAACTGTGTAAGGAAGACCAATCTCGTTATTGTAATTGCCCTGAGTTTTGTAGGTCTTGTAGGTTGTTGATAATAAATGTGCCAACATATCCTTGGTCGTCGTTTTTCCATTTGAACCCGTTACGGCAAAGACATCAACAGCCGTTTTCTCAAGATAGTAGGCGGCTAGTTGTTGAAAGGCAATCAAAACGTCAGCTACTAGAATGTAGGGATGATTTGCAACCTCTTTCTCAGACAAGGTTACTGCTGCACCATTTTCAAAAGCTGTTTCGATAAAGTCATGACCATCGCGCGCACCTTTGAGTGGCACAAACAAATCACCTGTCCCAATCAAACGACTGTCAAACTCAGCTTTTTCTATCTGGGTGTCCTCAAAGATGCTGACATCATTTTTAGCCCCAACAGCTTGGGCAACTTCATGGATCGTTAATTTCATTTCTACTCCTTTAAAAAGGGTTGAAGTCCGAGAACTCGACTCACCTTGCAGTGATAGTTCCGGCTTCTACCCTCTCTTTCATTTTATAGCAAATGCGCTTCGCGCTTGTCAAAACTTTGCTTAGCAAGGTCAACCAAATGCTCGATTAGTTCTGGGTAGCTGATTCCCATATTGTCCCAAAGTAGTGGATACATAGACCACTGGGTAAAACCTGGCATGGTGTTAAGCTCGTTTAGGAAAATCTCGCCCTTATCTGTATAGAAGAAATCACAACGAGATAGACCAAGTCCACCAATCGCACGGAAGGCTGTTTCAGCATTTTGACGCATGACAGCTACTACATCATCACTAATCTTGGCTGGGATGTCCATGGTAATCTTGTTATCGATATATTTGGCATCGTAGTCATAAAAGGCAACATCCTTGACCACTTCACCAGGAAGCGTGCTCTTCACATCGTAGTTGCCCAAGAGACCAACCTCGATTTCACGGGCATTCACCCCTTGCTCTACCAAGACACGGCTGTCATATTGGAAGGCAAGCTCCAAGGCTTGACGGAGTTCTTCTTGGTTTTCAGACTTAGAAATACCGACACTGGAACCCATGTTTGACGGCTTCGTGAAGACTGGATAAGTCAGTTTTTCTTCAACTTCAGCGATTTTAGAAGTCACATCATCTCCTTCGACAATGGCCACATAAGGAACTTGAGCGATCCCGACAGATTCTAACACACGCTTGGTCGTGATTTTATCCATGGCAAGACTTGATGACAAGATATTGCAACCAACATAAGGCATTTTCAAAACTTCTAAGAATCCTTGAACTGAACCATCTTCTCCCATCGGACCATGAAGAACTGGAAAGACCACTGCACCTTCTTCATAGATGGCACTTGGCGCTATTTTCTTGTCCCAGTCAATAGTCGCATTGGTCATGAGACGATCCTCTTGACCTGGAGTCTGGCTAAATTCTTGCGTTTTGATAAAGTCACCTGATTGGCTGATGAAGAAAGTCTTGACTGTGAAACGATCGTAGTTGACCACACGCATCACACTTTCAGCTGAAAGGACAGAGACTTCACGCTCTGCACTACGCCCACCGTATAAAAGAATAATCGTTTGTTTCATATTGCTTGTCCTAATTCTAATAGAATATTCGTTCTTTAGTATATCATATTTGCTTCTTTTTTGAAACTTGTATCTAAAAAAGCCCTCATTTGAGAGCTGAAATTTTACCTATCCACCACTTGAGCTTCAAAGTGCGCCGGTTTGTCGTCTACATTGGTGATGGTGATCGTGTAGGACTTGTTATTGGTTACATAAAAAACTTTCTCCCCTTGGTAGCTGACAACAATCCCATTCTTTACCAAATGAATATCTTTTTGATTGTTTGGAAGCTCTTTATCATCATACCTTTTGGGAGCTCTATCTATTCTGCAAAATTTCGTTCTCTTTCCTTTTTCTACGCTGACCCGACCACCTGATACACTGCAACAATACTATCATACGAAGAATCAAATAAACCAAACGAAGGATTTTCATCTTTCCAAGAACTGATAAGAAGGTTTTCCTTGCATTCCCCACTTCTTGAACTAACTGTTCAACCGTTTTACCTGTTTCCTCTTTAATAGCAACTGCATTCTTTGAAATCAAATAATAATTTTGTTCTAATCTGCTGATATAGGCTTTGGAAATTGGCTCGTCTAAGAAAAAATATACTCTATCAGCATACTCATCCTGAGACAGCGTATAGTAAACTTCAGCTTCACTCTCCCATTTTTTAGGAAAACTAGTTATTCTTATATTTCCATAGTCTAAATGCATCATTCCAACTAAAACGTCATTAGTCCATTCTTCCGCATAATGGTATAATTTCATTTTCTTATCTACCATTGGCCAAACTATAACATACCGACTATGCATGAATTCCTTAGTTAATGCCGAGTTACTTGCCAAGCTGGTCGCACCAATCTCATATACTGACCAAATAAGAACTATGAGCATTAGGACAGCTTGAGTTGGTTTGTTTTTATAATAGTTTCTTATTCTTTTTAACATTTTACTCTCCAACTGCGGGATTAGGTTTATCTAAATCTTTTTTGACATTTTGACTAGTATTCGCCACTAGAGCCTCTCTTGCATATTCGAAAGAAACAAGCTGATTGTTACTTTCAAAGCAAATAAGTCTCCTTTACCAAACAATTACAACAACTGAGGCCTAGTTTACGGTTCCTAAATCTACCGATCCACCACTTGAGCTTCAAAGTAAGCTGGCTTGTTGTCTACATTGGTGATGGTGATAGTATAGGGAGTTTCTTTCGTCACACCAAAAGAAAGCAGACCAAAGCTATCGAATAAAATAAAATATTCTTAAGAACTCTGTCATAGCACCCCACCTGTATAACACTATTGCCTCGCCGTTTCGTTTGTTATTCTGTTCTCCATATATCCTTAACTGTCACTTCTCCCCAATTATCTGTGCTAAAACGACTAGAGTAGATAGTGGTCCAGTCTTTAAGGACTTTATTACGGAGTACATTGTCTGCTTCCTTGCGAATCTCATCAACAGTCTTACCGCGTTTGGCAAGAAAGTCCTCTACTTGAGACTACTGAAAATATCCTGTACTCTCATCATCATAGTACCACATAAACCGTTCTAATTGCCGATTGTTTACATCGTACAGGTAATCTACATTTATGGTTGTCTCTGTATCTGGCAGTCTCAAACGCATCTCTATCCCAACTTTCGTCATCTCCTGAAATCCAAATTAAAAATAATAACCTAGAGATTGAATAGTATTTGGTAAATCTACACTTTTATAATCAATAGAATGAATAGAAATTTCTTGAGAATCGTTGTCCACAAATTTTAAACTTTTTAACTTATAAAAAGCTCGTCCTTTCCAGAGAAATGTATAATTGTGATAATCACTTTCTTCGTAGTATATTTCATCAAAAATATTATGAACTCTCTGATATTTATAGTACTGAAAACCAGAGAAAGATAATAATAGAACTATTAGCAACGAAAAAATTACAAATTTTCTCTTCTTCATCTAATCACCTCATCTCTGTCAACTCTTGATTCCCTGTTTCAATATTTCGAATGAAATTATAAGTACTTGGGTAATTTTTTTGTATCTCATCTACGGTATCTTTTTCTAGTAAAATCCCTCAACACACCCCGTTGTTCATACAGCATTGTGTTGAGCAAGAAGTTACTTTCTCTGGCAAACTATCCATACAAGGTTTGATACATCTTTTTCATGAAGCCATCAAGCTCTTTTTGAACAATCTTTAATAGGCGTTCTTCTTCGGATTGAGAGATGTTCACACTCTCTTTTATATTTTTTTCATTAAATTGAAAGTAGCTGCTAGAAACTATATCAAAGTTCTTATCCAATTCATATAGTACGCTAGTTATTTTACCATCTATCTCCATTCTAAAATAAACAGTAACCCCATTCCGTCCCGGATTTGAGATATCCAAATTGATGTCTCCTTTTATCTCTATGGAGTCAATTCCTCCATCCAAACGAATAGCACCATCGGGAGGAACGACATAACCCGCTTTACGGATATCAGACGCATATTTTTCTGACGCCATTAAACGTTGTAAGACGGCTATATTGTCCCTCTCTTCAAAGGAGGTTTTTAATTGCATATATTCTTGGTGGTTTTGATACTGAAAATAAAGATTCAAGCCAGTAGCTAAGGCAATTACAGAACCAATAACGATCAGTATTTTTTTAAGTCCCGACATTCTGTTCACCCCCTCTGTCTAAGTAATCTTAGAAGTCTTGTTCATACAGCATTGCGTTGAGCAAGAAGTTACTTTCTCAAACAATCTAACCATACAAGGTTTGATACATTTTTTTCATGAAGTCATCAATCTCGCTTTGAACACTTCTCAACAAGTAATCTTCTTCGGCTTGTGAGACAGAAACAATCTCTCTTTTCCCGTTTCCATTTTGCTGAGAATAGCTGGAATAAATTAAATTCAGATTTTTATCTAAAATGAAAGTTATATGTGTTTGTTTTTCATTAACCTGTGTGATGAAAAATAACTGAAAATCCTTAGCATCCTCTTTTGGAGGGCTAATTTTCAAATGTAACTCTCCTTCTATTTCTAATGGATAAATAACTCCATCCAATCGAATAGCTCCGTCAGAAGGAATAGTATATCCTGCCTTGTGGATGTCAGACGCATATTTTTCTGATGATGTCAAACGATGAAGAACTTCAATTCTTTCATTTTTTTCAAAAGCTTCTTTTAAAGCACTAGATTGTTGGAAATGATTGTAAGTAAAATATAAAGGAATCGCTAATAGGAACAAGGACAATACAATCAACCACTTAAACTGTTTTACTTTATCTAACATTCGCCTTTCCCCTATCAACACTCTCTTTCAAATAGGTGGGATTATATATTCTCACTCGTCTTCCTCGTCGTCATAAATTCGTTCACCATGGATTTTGATGTATTCTTCCCATCCTCTGTGTAATTCATCCCAAAGGGGTTCATCAATCGCCTCCATAACCTCTAGTTCTTCCAAACTAATATCGACTGCTTCGTCGTAGGTCAAATTCAGCAGGTCTGCATGTTTCGTTTTAAATTCTTCAATACTCAGCCATGTTTCTTTGTCGTCTTCGCTGATTTGACCGTCAATGGCAGATGCTACCTCAATCGCCATGATATAGAGCGCTCGCTTATCAACCGTTAGAATATCTAGATGAGTGGAAATAATCCGCAAACAATCACCTTTCTCACGTCCATCGCTTTCATAAGAATTTTCTAGATCCAATGTCAAGTTTTCATATTCAAATGTCTTCCAAGGGTTTATATTTGTATTAAAATTTGCACTCTCCCAACGTTCGTCATTATATTTAAATTTATCCAACCGTAAATTCAAATGTAAATCTTCATCCCAAGCATAGGAAAAATCAAGTGGAATTCCTTTTCGCTCTTTGAACCACATTTTTTGAGCCATTTCTTTAAACTCTTCATAAAAATCAGTCTTGGTGTAATCACCTTTTAAATATAATTTCATTCTTCCTCGTCGTCCAACTCTATCTCTCCATGGATTCGGATATACTCTTCACGTTTTCTATCCAACTCTTCCCAGATGGGATCATCAATAGCGTCGATTATTTGAATTTCTTCTAAGCTCATCTCATTTGCTTCATCAAAAGTCAGAGATAAGATATCTTGGTGCTTTTCCTTGAATTCCTCGATTGTTAGCCATGTTTTCTTATCATCTTCACTAATTTTCCCATCAATCGCAGTCGCAATTTCAAGTGCCATAATATACATAGCTCGTTTATCAACTGTTAATACATCTAGATAATTCGAAGCGATTCTTAGATAAGCACCCTTTTCTCTACCGTCGCTTTCATAACTTCCTTCATAATCCAAATCAATATTTTCATATTTTTGGGAATTGATTGCACTGCCCCCTTTTGCCTTGACATCTTTCCAACGAGAGCCACTTGCTCCCCACTTATCTAACCGTAAAGATAAATAGAAGTCATTTTGCAACATCTCATCATCCCCGACATTTGAGAAACTTATTTTTTTACCATTTCTTTCTTTAAACCACATTTTCCATGCGAGTTCTCTGTAGCCAAATGACACTTTTCTAGTATAATCACCTTTGATATATAGTCTCACTCGTCTTCCTCATCATCATAAACACGTTCGCCATGGATTTTGATATATTCTTCGCGAAGGCGTTCTTCCTCTTCCCATAGAGGATCTCTTACCGGTACCATTGTCTTTAATTCTTCCAAACTGATTTCAACAGCTTCATCATAAGTCAGTGAAAGAACATCCTTGTGATATTCCTTAAATTCTTCTACACTTAGCCAACTTTGCTTGCCGTCTTCGCTAATCTGACCATCAATGGCAGATGCTACTTCAATAGCCATAACGTATAAAGCGCGCTTGTCAACCATTAAAATATCTACATGAGTTGAGGCAATTCTAAGAAACTCCCCTTTTTCGCGGTCGTCGGAAATAAAGGCATGTTCAAATTCAAGTTCAATATCTTCATATTGCAAGGACAACCAAGGATTGCTCGGAATTATAAAAGGAGCCTTATCCCATCTTTCATCAACTGAAGCCCATTTGCGCAACTCTGCTCCGAAATAAAAATCATCTTGCAGCATCTCATCATCCCCGACATTTGAGAAACTTATTTTTTGACCATTTCTTTCTTTAAACCACATTTTCCAAACAAGCTCTCTTGTCGTAAAGGTTATTTTTTGCTTAAAATCACTTTTGATATATATTCTCACTCATCTTCCTCGTCGTCCAACTCTACCTCTCCATGGATTCGGATATACTCCTCACGCTCCCTATCTAATTCTTCCCAGATGGGATCGTCAATAGCATCAATCGTTTGAATTTCTTCCAAACTCATCTCATTTGCTTCCTCAAAGGTTAGAGATAAGATATCTTTATGTTTTTCCTTGAATTCCTCGATTGTTATCCATGTTTTCTTGTCATCTTCGCTAATTTGTCCATTCAAGATTGTAGCAATCTCAATGGCCATGATATAGAACGCTCTTTTATCAAGAGTGAGCAATTCAAGATGGGTAGAAGCCAAACGCAAAAAGTCTCCATTTTCGCGAAAATCAGTTACATAAGCATTCTCAAATTCCAAATTTAGATCTTCATCAATTTGTGAATAAAAACGGTATTTTATCCCTTCTTGTATCGGAACATGCAACCAACGTTCATCACAATCCTGCTTATCTAGTTTTAGATGAATTGCTATATCATTCCTATCTCTGATTTGAAGAAAACCAGAATAGGAGAGTGGGATGCCTTCTCCTTGATAACTTTCAAACCACATTCTCTTCGCTAGTTCTAAATAATCAAATGGAATTTCTTTGGTGTAATCACCTTTAATATATAGTCTCATAAATCTGAGATATCGCCTCCATGTGCTAGTATGTATTCTTTTCGACGATTAGCTTCTTCCTCCCAAAGAGGGTCGTCTACAACATCCATCGTTTGAATTTCTGTCAAACTTAGTTCATTTGCTTCTTCAAAAGTCAGAGATAGAATAGCCTCGTGCTTTTTCCTAAACTCCTCGACTGTTAGCCATGTCTTCTTATTATCCTCGCTAATTTGCCCGTCAATCACCTTTGCAATCTCAAGCGCCATAATATACATAGCCCGTTTATCAACTGTCAAAATTTCTAGATGGGTGGTTAAAATACGGAGATAGTCACCCTTTTCATTATAATCTGTAGCAAATGCATCTTCAAAATTAATTTCAATACATTCTTTAATATGTGAAAAGAGACTTCTTACCCCTTCCTTTAGGGGGACACTAGACCATCTCTTATCAGCAGTGCTTTTCCTCAAGGATAAATTTGAGAAAAAATCTTCTTGTAATGCATCATTGTTCCCAGCATTTGAGTAAGAAATTTGCTCATCTTCTGGAAACCACATTTTGCCAGCTAGTTCCAAATAACCATAAGGTACTCTTTTTGTATAATCGCCTTTTAAGTATAATTTCATTCTTCCTCGTCGTCATAAACTGGCTCGCCATGGATTTTGATGTATTCTTCATTCCTGCGGTCGTCTTCTTCCCAAACTGGGTCTCTCACATCATCCATAAACGGAATTTCTTCCAAACTCAGCTCATTAGCCTCTTCATAACTCATCGAAAGGATATCCTCATGCCGTTTTTTAAATTCCTCCACACTTAACCAGCTCTCTTTATCATCTTCGCTAATCTGACCATCAATAGCAGTCGCAATTTCAATGGCCATAATATACATAGCTCGTTTATCAACAGTGAGAAGGTCAAGGTGCTTAGAAGAAATTCTTAAACATTCACCTTTCTCACGAAAATCCGACATCATTGCATCTTCGTAATCTAGCTGTATATATTCTGACTTATGGGATAAAAAATCATATTTTATCCCTTCCTTAATCTGAACACTTTTCCACCTATCATCATGAGTTTCCTTATCTAATTCTAAATGAATAGAAAGTTTCTCGATTGGTAGTTCTAGAAACCCAGCATACGACAAATCCGGCTCTATTCCATCTTTTTCCTCAAACCACATCCTTTTCGCTAGTTCCATGTAATCAAATGGAATTTCTTTGGTGTAATCACCTTTGATGTATAATCTCACTCATCTTCCTCGTCGTCATAAACACGTTCACCATGGATTTTAATATATTCTTCGCGAAGCCGTTCTTCTTCTTCCCATAGCGGATCTCTTACTGGTATCATTGTCTTTAATTCTTCCAAACTAATTTCAACCGCTTCATCATAAGTCAGTGAAAGAACATCCTT